>NZ_MCTV01000056.1:0-9906 GCF_002874545.1 Shewanella sp. 10N.286.52.C2 | reverse complement strand
GAGTATACAGTAAAAACCATGTCTATTTGCGTGTGAGTGAGTGACAGCCCTTTACTGGCAATGCTTCTTCTTGAGATGCAAAGCGTACATACTATGTATATTGGTGTGTACGCTTTTTTTATCCCTTAAGGCTTAGCAAGGCGATGGCATCACTGCGTGAAACCATCACCCTGCCAAAAGGGTATTTAAGGGAAGTGATGGTAAAGTAAAATAATAAAGCCACTCCTTACGCTAGCACAGCTCACTACTCGCTAGGCATTTATGATTTTTCTTGACCACCCGCTGAAAAACGTTTCTGGACAAAACCTTCTTAGAGTAATCACTTAAATTAGAAAAATGCGGATAACTTGGAGTATCGAAAAGTCGCCTAGTGAAGTGTCCAGTTCTGCTGGTACAGATCAAATTGAGGCTTCCTTTGTTTGTCCGACAGCTATCAACAAAAACTGTTGCAGTCACGCTAACTGTAGGTCTGAGAAGTCCGTGGACATTACGTGCAATAGATATTTCTAAAGCATATGACTACATATATCATCAAGCCAGCCGTTCTTTACTGTTGAGCTATAGGCTGCTGATGACTTAGCCTTAAACTCCATCTTGCTAGAGTACTTAAGAGCTTCTTGTCTACAGTTTTCTTTTATTTTCCAGTGGCCTCTCGGTTTTCGAGTAGACTTCATGTGGTTACAAATCTCATCAAGCCAGCCATTATTTCTCGCTGAATTATAAGCACTTTTGTTATGCAAATTAAATTCAGTTCTCGTATTGTAGAGTAATGCTACCTCATAGCACCTTTCTTTATTCCAGTAACCAGTAGGTCGCTGCACGGAAGTCATATGGCTACATATATCCTCTAGCCAGTTATTTTTCTTGGCTGAATCATATGCGCCAGAAGCTCCCTTAATGAAATCGGATCTAGTTGTATATTTCAAAGCTTCAACTTCGCACGCTTTTTTATCCCAAAACCCATTATGCTTTTTGCACGTCTCCATGTGATAGCATGCTTCGTTTATCCAGCCATTTCTGTATGCAGCTCTCATCGCTAAAGGAGAGTGTTTTTTAAACTCACCTCGTGTTTTATATTTCTTAGATTCCGCTTTGCAAAGCTCTAAAGTCCAATAACCGTTCGGTGTGGAGAGCCTTTCCATATGAGCACAAACTTTATCCGTCCAGCCTTCTCTGCACGCAACTACGTATGCCGAGTTATTTCCTTGTATAAACTCTTTCCGTGTTTTGTACTTCGCTGCTTCTTGCTCAACATTCTCATATGTCCAACATACTTTCTCTGGCATATGAGACGTAGCCTCTTCGATCCAATCTTTTTCACAAGCAACTCTGTAGGCTGAATTGGGTGCATTTTTGAAGTCTATTCTCGAAGTGTACTTTCTAGCTTCATTCTTAACTCTTTCAAAAGTCCATGGTTCTTTACCACCAAGCGCTCCTAGTGCGCTTTCATTGTTTAGTAGCTTAAAACCCTTATCTCGATACTTTTCAACATATTCCGACTCTAACTGAGCTGCTAAAGATGCATCAATGTACTTGGTAAGTTTCTCGTACTTTGTGTCTGGATACGTCACTAACTCCTTTGTTGAGTGACCATAACCATTTTTATGCTCTAGCATCCTCTTTGGGAATGAGAATGTTAGGCCAACATAAGCCTCGTTGCGCTCCACACTGAAAATAGCGTAAATGCACCGTTTAGCCCTATTTCCGATATGTTCCATATGTGAACATATATCATCCATCAGCTTGTGCCGTAGTGCATACCCGTATGCCGAACTACTGTTTTTTTCAAATTCCATTCTAGATTTATATTTTAGGGCTTCTTGCCTAACTCTCTCTTCAGTCCAAAAACCTTTAGGTTTTCTAACTCTCTCTTCAGTCCAAAAACCTTTAGGTTTTCTAACTTCTTCAATATGAGCATACATCTGAGGTAACCAACCATTTTTTTGTGCAGCACCATATGCGCCCTTGTTTCCAGTACCATACTGAAATTCCGAGCGAGTTTTACATTTTTTAGCCACTTCTATAGCTCTAGCAAACGTCCAGTAACCTGATTGTTTCTTGGTGTACTCCATGTGGGAACATACATCCTCTAGCCATCCATTTCTTCTAGCAGCAGAAAAGGCACCACCTGAACCTTGTTTAAACTTGCTTCTTTGTTTGTACCTAAGAGCCTCTTCACGAACAGCGTTTAATGTCCACTTTTTTCTAGTCATAAATATCTCATTGCTTGTTTAAGAGTTCACCACAACCAAAGTTTTTGGCTCGCCTTCTCATACTAAATGGGCTAGAAGAATAAGATAAACTAGGACAATGAATAGACAAGCAGATTCTAGAGATTAATTGCTCTAGCAAGGAATGGGGCATTTTCGTGTTTGAAATAGCTACCGTAACAGCTCTTTCAAGTAGCTATTCCGCTTATGAGAGTGACTAGGTGCTTCGGTGATGCGCCTCATCTCATCGCGACTACCAACGATATGGATTTCACTTTCAGCTCTCGTGATTGCCGTATAGAGCCATGCTCTATCTACTATTCTTCCGTTTTGCAGAGCGATGATGATGCGTGGAAACTGTGACCCTTGAGCTTTATGTAGGGTTATTGCGTAACCCAACTCCATGCAGTCGAGAACGGATTGTGTTATCTCGACCTTTTCACCTGTATCTAGCGTCACTTCACCGTAACTATCACCAGAAGGTTTGGCGTTGGTTAGCATACCAAGTGAGCCGTTCTGAATGCCTTTGTCGTAATGATTCTGCGTAAATAACACCGCATCATTCATGCGAAGTGGCAAAAAGAACTTATCACCATTGATTTCGAACTCAAGGCTAGTGCTATCTGGGTTAACGGCTTGTTGGGTGAGTTTATTGATTTCTGATACGAGTGCCTTGGTTGGAGCCATGACGCGACTGTTTTCAGGACACTGTTGGTAAAGCTCACAACAGACTTTGGCAATGTCTGTCTTACTGGTTTCGTGAAAGTGTATTGCTCCCGTACTTAATCGATCAGGCACCACACCTTGATTGATGAGCTTTGAGTATTCGGGGATACCCGTTGAACCTTCCTGTCTCTTGACGATATCTAATTTCGTATTAGCCACCGTTTTTGCTTCAACGATGTCTGCCAACACCTTGCCGCAGCCGATTGGTGGAAGTTGGTCGGGGTCGCCAGTGAATATCAATCGTACAGAGGGGTGAATGTGATTCACAAGACGATACATGGTTGGCAAGTCAATCATGCTTGCCTCATCAATCACCAGTAGGTGATTTGTTTTCTCGACACTGGGTTCTATGGGATCTTCACGCAGCAATTTGGCAATGGTTGAGGTAACAAAACCGATGGACTCATGAAGTCTCATTGCAGCACGACCGCTGAGCGCAACGGCGTGTATTTCAAATCCAAGTTGATGGTAAGCCCTGAGAGCCGTTCTGAGTACCGTTGTCTTGCCTGTTCCTGCACCGCCCGTAATACAGCTTACCGAATTATCCAGACACGTTGTTACGGCTTCGATTTGTTTAGGGGTTAATTCGTAGGGAAGCTCCGCAACAGCAGAGCAATACGCAGCATTGGCGTTTTCATCAAACAAGTCATTCCGCTTAATCAGTGTATTTAGCCGTTTGGCAACGACACTTTCCATCAGAAGTTGCGCCGTTGGATGGTAGGTTCCTGTGTCGGGGTTTAAAATGTACTGAGCTTTATCATGACCTGATTGGAACGCCTGAGTGACCAGTGCTTTGTCTTTCAATAGTTTGTTGAGGTAAGGGCGCACATTGGCATGAGTGGTATAGGTGTGACCTTTTTCAATTTCCTTGCGAATCGCCATTTCCAGAGCAGCACTGAGCCTTCTTGGGTCATCCTGCGCAACATCGCTCTTAAAATCCGTTACCTTGATAATATCTTCAATGGCACTGAACGAAAGACCAAAACCCATCAAAGCATAAGGATTATCCTTAATTACCTCTATGGAGGCTTCACCATGATGCTTGAGCAGCCGTTGCTGCACACTGGCGGGGATGTGGTGCTCGCTCATCCAGTTGCAATGTGCCAGATTTTTATATTTGGCGTACCCCCTAAAAAGCGCTTCCACTGAATCTTCACTCAGAATCGATGTCAGACGCTCTCTGGACTCTGGGGTATCATTTCTCAGTGTGGCATGGAAATCTTTACCCAAGAGCTGCCAGAGCGCTCTAGCTTTGCTTTCACCAATACCCTTGAAGTCACTTTCTCTGGCGATAAAGCGTATCAGTTGCTCACCTGCTTCGGGCAGCGTGCATTCAATATGCTTGGGTGATTCATACGTGTGCTGCTGCATTACATAATCACCCATCTCCATATTTTCTATCTGGCGAGCACCTTTGACTGACCAATGCTGCCCCAGCGTTGGAAGCACAGGGATGCTATCGGGGTCGGCTTTGATGGTGACGTAATACTTCCCACTATTGGTTTTGTAAGAGTCTTTCGCCAGCGGCACACCGCTGAATATCACCATCTTGGTCGAGCGATAAGGGATACTGGTTACACGCATTTGGTCTTCATGCAAAGCGGTATTCATCGTGGCATCAACCCCATTTCGGATAAGGTTTCCGATAGCTCACCAAAGCGCTCAAGTCGCTTTTCCAGCTCCTTGACCTTAGCTTTCAATTCAATGTTCTCAGCTTCTAATGACGACACCCGCTTTGAATCGAGTAGCTTTCGATTTGCTGTGTTGTCGTAGGCTTGAGGTTTGCCCTCATTCTTCTTGGCAACGGCGGTCAACGGTGGCAGGACACCTTTGCCGCGCAGCTCATCTTCTAAGGCTTTGAGTGCTTTCTTGAGGGCAGGATTTTGGTTTAAAGCCGATTTTCCACAACCAATACCCTTTGCCACTTCAATGCGATTAAGCTGACCTCTAAACACGATTTGTTTAAACTCATCGTCCGTCTGTGTGGCTTTCCAGACCTCAAATGCCTCAAGGTTTTGTTGCGCTTTCTGCTGCCCACTTGCCATTAGTCATCTACCTCACCCAATAGCTTACGAAGCCCTGTGACAAAGCCTCTAGGGAATACTTCGCTATTGTATTCCATGTCTTTTACCTGACCCGCCTGAGTAGTTTGCCAGTCGTTCTTTTCCATACATTCATCAGAAATTGCATACGCTAAGGCTTTTTTCTCTGATTCGGTGAGTACGCCTGATAGGGATGGCAGCACTTCAACACTTGGCTCTGCGGTGGTGTCAAACTGGCGCACAGGGCGTTTGTCGATGGTAATATTGGCGTGTTGCTTGAGCAAATTAACCTCTTTGCGGTAACGGTTACGCTCCGCAATAATTTGACCAAACAAGGCGCGTACCGCAGGGTCTGGGATGCGCTCTAGCAGTTTATTATCCGCAGGGATGGATTTAGACCGTGAGGTGTTGGATAACGGTTTTTTGGTATTGGTATTGTACTTTGCCGCCCATGCTTCGATGAGTGTTCGGTAGTGCTTGTTACGGGTAGCACGCAACGCCTCATACGCCACCCCGCCATTTTCGACAGACACCCGCCCAATTTGCGTAATGGAGAAGTCACGCTGACCTGATTCTGCATAGGCTTTCAGCGTGTCGTTGAGCTTATCGAGGTTTTGCTGCGTACGAGGCACTTTGCCTTCTTTTAAGTCAGCCAGAATGACTTCAATATCGAGTTCCATTAGTCCTCCAATAAGTTCGGTAGTGCTATGCCATCAAGATTAATGGCTTTATCAGTCAGTGCCTGAATACCCTGAGAGAATAGCTTGTTATCAGTCAGGTATTCACCCGCTTCGATGTAGCTCGCCACCTTGCGGTAGCCTTCCAGCTTGTCGTCAGGGTCGGCAATTTTCGCCATTTGGCGCAGCATGGCATTGGCGGCGATGAGTTGTTGCTTGTCGTCCATTTCCATGAAAATTGGCTCAAAACCTTTTTTCATCAGTACACGACTGAGCTTGCGTGAGCGCTTTTCTATGGCAGGCGTTTTACGAAGTTCATCCTGTAAATCAGGATAGAACTCCGCATCATCACATATTAGGGAGAGGTGTAACAATTCAGAGTCGGTTTCGATAAATTTCAAGGCATGGCTGACATCTTGTTCAGAGCCAACCGCAATCAGCTTATCTTTGGCGTCATCCTCATTCCTGGCTTCTTCGACGCGAATGATTTTGTTGATAAGCTCAAAGCACGCTATCCAATCTTTGGCGTATTCATCGGCTTCGACGTGCTGCTTTTCATAGCGGCGCTGTAGTGCTTGCAGTTCATCATGCTTGATGAACGGCTTACCTTGCTCTTCACAAAAGAACTGTTCATCTTTGAGGGCTTCTAGTTCACCCTCAATTTCCACAGAGAGGTTAGCCGCTTGATGCGCCTTGTAACTTAATTGATTGAAGTGGGCATTAAGCGCAGGTAGGTAGTGTGCCTCGGTAATAAACCAGCGGCAACGAGGACAGTTTTCAGGGCCGTGTGGCACACTGGCGTAGACGCGACCTTGAGCGGCTTTTGCATCTCTAATCAACTCACCACCGTTCCAGCACCCGCCAATGGTACTGACTTCATCCGATTTAACGGTGTTACCGCCGACCAAGCACATCCCACAGGAGCGCTCTTCCCAACCAATCGGATTACGGTTAGTCAGTGCCGCCTGAATGCTGTCATCGCTGTGATACACCATCTTGCATTGGATTTGCTCCATCGAAGCATCTTTAAGGAAGTTGCGCACTGATTGTTTGGATTTCGCATCCAACTCACCATGCGCTTCATCCATTTTCTCTGCCATCACGGACGGGGTAATTTTGTTGTAGTAGATAGTCATCAACAGGCGTGTATGCCCCGCCAGTAATTTAGAAATCACAGGCAGTGGCAGTTGGGTATCCATCGTATACGCTGTGATGAGTGAGACACGCAAACTGTGCAAGGGAAAGAGTGTGGCAACCTTAGCACCTTTTGTAGTACCTTCTGAGTAATCCACAACCAGTTTCAAACGCTCACCGTTATCCAAGGTATTGCCTTGCTCTGCGAGTTGGTTTTCCAGCGCCAATAATAGTTGATACCAAAAAGAATCTGTTGCGGTGTAATTAATTGGCTTGTGTTTATCCTCACCTTTTGCAGATGCGTCACGAAACAGAAAGGCAATCTCACCCATACTTTGTAGTTGCTTATCCGATTTCTTTACACTAGTGTGCTTATTTAACAATGTGGTGCAATGAGTGGGCTTTGCAATCGGGTTGTATTTTTCTTGCCAGTTACGTAACTTTTCCAACCAGTACAATACTTCCTCGTTTTGCCAAGGAATAATGTAACCCCGCTCCTGTTCGTCTTTGTTCTGGTCAGCAGTCTTGTTGGTGTTGATATACAAGCCTGTTGAATACAGCCCTGTCATGGTGTCGTGAATTCGGCGGAAGATACCTTTCCCAAATGGGCGTTTTTCACTGCCAAGCGCGTAATTATGCTTGGTATTCACCACCCATTGACCTTGCTCATAGCGCCATGTATCGGCTTCACCACTGTCTAACATACGCACCTGATAGGTACGCAGCGGTATATGGAGTTTCATGAAAATCGCCATCGCTTTGACGGGCGACCAGATTTGGTGAAGGGTGATTTTCTTTTTCCCTTCACCTTTAATATGGCGAGTCACTTCTTTGCTGCGCCATACGCAGTCAGGGTCAGTTTTATCAATCAGTTCAGGCTCCACTTCGAACCAGTCAACATCGCTTTTTGCTTGCCCTGTTTGCCGCTGCGCCCATGTCCAGTGCTTGAAATGTCGATAGTGATAGGCAGGAAGCAGAGACTCATCGTCCTTGAGGTTTTGCTCAATGACGGTCAGTTCAGTTTTATCAGGCAACGGACAGATGATTTGGCGCAGGTTTTGAATATAGCGATACGGCAGAGGATTGCGCACTGTTTCAGTCGCACTAGCTTGTTGTTTGATTTTGCTCAGCGGGTTTTGAACCAGTGGAACAAGTCTGCCATGGTCATCTTTTTCGGAGAACACTTTTTCAATCACAAAGTCGGTGAAGTCATATGGGATGTTCACACCCGACTGGATCTTATCGGGGCTATTTTGAGTTTTTCTAACCAGTTTTTCCAACTCTTCACTGGAGCATTGATGTCCTTGGTAGCCCTTGAAAAACAAATCTATATTGCCGATGGCATAGGGTGCATATTCAGAAATATAGGATTCGAAGAATCGAGTTATAGCTTTTTGTTTATGGTCAATCGTTGTGTTTTGTTCTGCCATCCACTCCGCTGCCAACTCCTGCCATTGTTGCCACTCAGCACCAAGTGTGGTGAGCATCCAAGAGAAGGATGAATCCGATGAACGTCCGTCATTTTTTCTCGCCATTATTTACCTCTCAATTTTGGATGCTTGCCTGTGAAATAGCCCTGCGGGTCGACGTCATCAAACCCATGCTCAACGAGTGCTTTCCAGTCGAGCGCTTTGACTTTGGATTCAGGGTTTGCCAGTTGCAACGTCGCTTGGGTCAGTTCATCAGAGATTTCCTGCTGGCCTTTGCCTGTGTAGGGGATTTGTGAGTCTAGGGACTTATGGTGCATACAGCGTCGAATTACCAACGGGTTCAATCCTGAACGTTCTAATCGTCTGCCGTAATTATGTCGATGCCCATGTGGATCTAAGCCTTCTGCCTTGCTCGGCTCTAAACCAATGCGCTTCAAGCCGTTGGCGTAGTTATCATGGAAGGCGTTGATGGTGTAAGGGTTGCCGATAGCGCTATGATGAAACGAAATAAACGCATAAGGGTGATGACAGTCGATGCTGGCTCGGTACTTTTGGTAGTTTTTCCAAAGTGACATAAACACTTTGCCATAGTCAGTTGGAAACCATTGAACCTGTATGTAGTTGTCTTTGTGGTCAACCACACGGTTCTTCCAACCAAGATGAGCTGTGCCTTTCATGCGCTGGCGAGGGATGCGAGCATATTGCTCCTTTAGATATGCTTCTCTGTTTGGTGTACCAGAACGACTTCGCCAACCATCAGGGGCTTTGCCATCTATTTCGTTGTAAATTCGAACGATAGCACTATCTGGCTCATAGGGATCTTCAAACACGTCTGTCACCCAAAGCGTTAAAGCTTCACTTTCGCGTAACCCGCCACCGTGCATGAGAAGGAGTATTAACTTGTCCCTGAGTGCCACTCGTGGGTCGCTCGCGCCACCGATGCCATTTATATAAAAATCTTCCCAATGCTTTTCAGGAAAGGCGATGGCGTCATCTTCGGTTTTGGTGAGCGGCGTGCGTCCTTTAATGGTTCGCGCCTTACGGATGGTTTTGTTCACAGTCTTATCTTCGATATGACCAAGGAAATCGTTTTGGTTTTTGCGATACCATGCAGCGTAATTCAATCGCTGCTCATGAGGGGTAGCATCACGCAAGGGGTTCATCGGCGCAGTGCCTTGCTTGTTTGCCAACCAATCTGTAAATGCCGTCAATCGATGAATATGCTTATTCACGTTACTGGTTGAACTGGGCACCCAATACAAACCTGATGGGTCAAGTCCATCCTCACCAATCGTTCCTGTATACAACCGCTTAGAAAAGGTCTGAAAGAGCAACTTCGGATCGTCAAACAATCCTCTATTTGCTTCCATATAATCCAGCAACAAGGACACCGCTTGAATAAACCCATTCATGACGGAGTTACTCACACCGTCTGCCTCTAGCTTGAGTAGGTAGTCTGTGACCGTACTTAACTCTCCTTGCTCAGTTAGCAAGATAGGCAGTTGGCTTTTGATGCCCGTATTGTCCTCTACAATCGTTGCTCTAACTTTTACTGATGACAAACTAACCTTCCGTGTACATATTAAACATATAATACACTATAGTCCTATGCTGTGTATCGAGCAAGAAAAAGGCAGATTTCTCTGCCTTAATACACAATATACACTCTTTAAGTTACTATATATAA
>NZ_MCTV01000055.1:0-13853 GCF_002874545.1 Shewanella sp. 10N.286.52.C2 | reverse complement strand
AGATGGTACCTGGACCTTACGAAAGTCCTCGGTAGCAAGTCCTGCGGATTAGTCATGCTGGTCAATGGGTTTTATTCATAATTATTTAGAAAATGGATGCAGCATCAGACTTATGTACATCATTGATGATTTTGATCATGAAGTACTGGCGATAGAGATAGATTATTGGAAAATGGGCGGGAAACATGATATCGAGCTCAGGTTTATCCAATCAGCAACCCACAACAAATGCCTATGTGGAAAGCTACACACTACTGTACGGCATGAATAGCTGTGGTTTTATAACAATGAACGACCTAATACATATGAGCCTTCCGCCAGTCAATAGGCGAACCTAACTTATTTGACTGCTTTTGCAGTCAAATAAAAATCAATCAACAAATTCATCTACTTCGTCTGTCATTTAGCTGTAGTGGTATGGTGAATTTTGCCACTATTTTAGAGCATACCTAGCTTATTTATGCCCCTTTGCGATTTACAGCCGATAAGCAGTACAGGTAAGTAACAAGCCTGTTGACCTACTTTGGCTAATCGATAAGTGACTGCTGCTGATTACTTCAGATAAGGCATCAATTTCAATGCTCATTTTGCAAATATTTGTGCTCGTTTATCCAATGCCACTCTGGTAGAGTGCTTATAAATCAATAGCTTTACTTTAGTAAGGCTTAAATAATAGGTTTATTAAATGTGCATGCGTGTTTTGCCAAATAAACACGCATGCGCACTATAAAAATGTTAAGCATCAAGGATATTAATGGTCGAATTAAAAACAATATTCATAAGCGTTTTTTCTGGAGTTGTTACTTCAGCTCTTTTGTATTGGTTCTCAATAACAGTTAAGAGAATATTGATTCCAGCATACCAACGAATGAGTTACAAAGGTATTGACGTTTCTGGAGAATGGACTGGTGAGTGGCAACATTCTAAACCACTTTTTTTCAGCTTCTCATTATCTCTGCAGCAAAATGCTCATGACTTAAAAGGCTCATTCAACATTTTGAAAACCATAGATGGTAAGCAAGAGAAAATAACCAATATGAAAGTTGAAGGTGAAATATGGGAAGGGTTTATTTCATTAAAATGCAGAACTGTTAGTAACAAAGAGTTATCTTTTGGCTCCGCCTTACTCAAGGTCAATGCATCTGAACTCGACGGAAAGTACATATTTAGAAATCTTGTAAAAGCTGGTGAAGAAATAGGATCGTTCAACTTAAAATTTTCTAGAGTGCATGCAAATGCTTAACAAGTTGCTGCACTCAGACTCGATACAGTTTTCACATGGAGTTTGTAATTGGAATATTATAGTGAAATAGTTAAACTTATTGGTGGAACAACAATCGTCCTAGCCGCTTTGTTTGGTTTTATTGGGAAAATCTGGTTAAGTAGAATAATTGAGAGAGATAAGAGTGAATTATCTTTAGAAATTAAGAATCTTGAACAAGAAATCATTACAGCAAACAAACGCTTAGACGCTGAATTACAACACTCAATTTTCGTATCTCAAGTTCAGTTTGACAAAGAATACAAAGTTTATGGTGAGGTGTGGGCTAATTTAGTAGAGCTGAAAATAGCAACGCTACAACTCAGACCAATGTTAGATCATATAGATCCAAGTCAAACAGAAGAAGAACGAAAGACTGAACGTTATAAGAACTTCATTGCACCATTTAATGACTTCTCAACCACAATGGAAAAAAATAAACCTTTTTTCTCTTTAACCGTGTACAAAACACTCAGTGCGATTAGAAAAGCTTGCCTCAACGAAGGCATTGAATATAAGCATGGAAAATCTAGTGACCTCACATATTATGAGAGTGCTGAGACAAACAGTAAGGAAATAAGTGGTTTAATTGAAGCGGCATGTGACGCTATAAGGTTTAGATTGAATGAGGTTAGAGTCCAATAAACTGCTAGCAAGGCATTTTAACGGAACAAAAGCAGTGGGTTTCGCTTCGCTACACATTTTAACCCACTATTTTTATCCGCTTAATGCGGCGTTAGGTATTAATTCGAGGTACTATGATAATTCAAAATAATAGTGAACAAATAGAATCATTTAAACTTTATCTTGATGCTAAGTTAGCCAATATTGATTCATTAAATTCAGATGATGACCGATTATTTAAGAAAATTCTTTATGTTTCATTCCTAGATTCATTAGCTGCATGTGTTTTTCCAAACCGTGGAAATAAAGATAGATTCACTGCTGTGATTGAACGGTTCTCGGAGTGGGAAAATAAAAATGATTTTTGTTTATTACATTTAGCTAAATTTTGTTCAATAAACCCTGATCCTGCCTTAGAGAAGGTAAGAATTTTCTCTCATAGTGAAGTAGATAAGTTACTAACAAAGGCAGACCATAGTGGCTGTATTAAACTGAACTCTTTGCCGTCATTTGATGAAGTTAAGAAACATTGGATACAACCGACTAAAGACTCTCAAGTTGAATATAAACTTGATGACTTTAAGCTTGTATTTTTACTCTACAAACTTAGAAACTCATTGGTTCATCAATTTCAATCGAAAGGGACTGAGTTAGGTATGTTCATTCCAGATTCACCTTACTATCAGGTAGTGAACTCATATAGCGATGATTCCAAATTTGTACCTATCTCAGTTGAGTTAGTTTACCCAACGTCTTTCATTAAAGAACTTTGTCATAAAGTTTTTAGTAATGTCATTGTTTATCTTCATAAAGGTAATATTAACCCCTTTCCTCATTACCATGCTGGCGACTATTGGTTGGAAGGGTTAAACCGCTAGCAAGGCACTTAAACCTAACTAAAACAGTGACTTGCATTTCACTTTGCTACACATTGCAACCCACTATTTTAGTCCGCTTAGTAAGGTGTTATAAGTCTAAAGTATGAGTATGAATATGAGTTTTAAATTAAATGTTTCTGACTTTGATGGTCTTTCAGTACAGGATGTCGTTTCGCTAATCGACAGTTCTTATAAAAAGCCTTTATCTGAAGTATCTTTATTTGATTTATTGCTTAATGAAACTACCAATGAAGCTCTTAGACACGGTGTTTACATGTACTTCAATGACAAAAACGAATGTCTTTATGTCGGTATGTGTAGCTCTAGTCATTTTGCTCATCGTATAGGTGGGCATTTTGGTATGTCGCCAAAATATGGGATGAATACCTTCTTAAAGCGCGCGGTTGAAATGTTAGGTTTAAAAGACAAAAAATATGAAGGATATGTCGAAGCCTTATCTAAAATATCTAACTATGGGCTTCTCATCGTTAATGCAAACAAGAAAGGTAAATCTTATATATCAAGTCTTGAGAAGCTGTTTCATATTGCATACAAACCAGAGCTTAATTTCCCTAAAGGCTTTCCATCTACTTATAACTCTTTGGATTCTGATGCGGAGTTCAGTAGTACGGTGAATTCATTGTGAGTCCTTATAACAAACTCGACGCTCGTATCTCACGCGCTTTACGCGGGCTTTACTAAATCGTTTCTGTCCATCACCAATTCAGCTAAAACTGAGATGACTCATTTGTGCCCCAAAACGTGTTTAAGATTGATACCCCTTGAGGTAAAACTGGTTGCATTTCACCTCAAAAATGTAATATCACCTGCAATAGAATAGCCAGATGTGATAAACCATTACAAAAGCGAAGTACGGCTTTTAGGTATTTTTAAGAAGGCTGAATATTACAACTTTCAAAGATAAACCAAGTTTTAATAAATGTGAAATCACACTGTAATAAGTAACTTTAAAGGATTTAATCAATGCCAGCATCAAAGCTAATATATCCAGATTACGAAGTGGGAAAACAGAAACATCTCAACTCAATTTTAAGCCAATTATTGATAGCCGCAGAAAAGTTTACTTTGCCATATAATAAAAATGTTGAGGATATCGTTTGGGATGGTTTTTATCCTCATTATTTCAGTCAAAAAGTGAAGGTTTTATTTATCGCGCAAGAGTCACTTGAACTAAGTGGTGAAAATTATATTGACCTTATGCACCATTGTTACACCATAGATAAAAAAGTTGGTGCTTTGTCGCTGAATCAATACCAAATTCACAAATCGATGCTTTCAATCGCATACGGGATAAACAAGGACTGTTGTGAATGGGGAAGCATTCCTACAGCCACTAAGATTGTGGATAATTTTTCTATTGAAGATGGCTTGAGTTTTGCTTTTATGAACCTATCTAAACTAAGCAATGAATCAGGTAACCACCAAGCAGATTGGAACTTGATTAATGGATTTCTTGATACATTCAAAAGTAGTCCTATAAATTACTTTTCTAAACAAATTGAATTGTTGAATCCTGATATCATTATAACGATGAACCTTGAATCAAGATTGAGTGCGTTAGGTGAAGTTATTCCAGAAGAGTATGGAAGCAAAGTCAGTCGTTATTACCTCCAAACAGAGACGGAAAAGTATCCCCTTTTAGACACATTTCACTTTGCTGCAATAAGCAAGTCTCCTGAGGAGGATTTTTATGTGCCTATAATTAACGCACTTAACAAGTTCGGTTTAAAACTATAGCTTATGTTTATAGGAATCATTGAGCTTTCTATATTTTGCGAGGCAGGGAGCTAATACGTTTATGTCCAGAAATAAGCTAGGGAGGCTCTAATTTAGTGACCAGTATGCATTACCCGCTACAGGGTTTGAATCAAAGATGAAACATGTCTTAGATCAAGCTTCTTTAACAGGTATGATTACAAATATAATTTTAGCTGTAGATTGTCCTGTAACTCGAATTTCTCATATATATAAATATAAATTTCGATATAAAGACTTACCCGAAGGGGGCGTTAATGCATATTGTGAAAAGGAATTCATTGAGGCAGATAATATTGCAATCATAGGTATGGAAACTACGTATGGAGAAGATGCGGTACAAGTTGCTCAAAAATCAATGAAAGTAGGGTTAAATTTCAAAGAGAGAATGACGGACTTCGTTGTGGATTGTGCTAAGACAGATATGACTTTTGAAATAGGGATGCCTGTCGTGCTTAAAGAATTGGAAGGTGTTTCCGTTAAAAAAACTGTTCATAACAGATGATGATGTTTAACCTTTTAAATATCATAATACCACACCAGATTCCATTAAGGGTAGAATGAAGGATATTCCACTCTTTTTTATATCTTTATTTATTAATGGCTTAATGCTCAGGTGGGCGGAATGATGTATGTAGCAATAGTCTGTGACGTGGTGTAGTGAAATAGTTAATTTTGCCTCGAACTAAAAGATTAAAACAACTGCGGGTTACGCATGTGATGCCCAACGGAGTGAGGGTATCTGTGAGATTCCTTCACTAACCCTACAAAATCTAATGAGTATCAGTATCTATTAGTACAATAACTCTAAAACGTTTCTGTCCAAAAATGGGTTAGGGCAGTTAAGCCATTTTTCCTTGCTTGTGTTAACTGTTGATATTATTAACTCAAAAAATCTCATAAACGCGAACAAGTTGCTCGCTTGATGACACCCTAGTGTTAGGTTTTCTATTAAATACTCAGTTCTGACAAGTTTGTTAGGCTAATCGTTTGATGATAAATAATACAATATGGAAAACAAAACACACAATAATCCAATACTTGCCAAAATCAAACCCAAGTCTATATGCTCCATGCTGCCTCTTAACACTCCTTGTTAATTGTTCTAAAACTATAGTGCCTGATTAATGTTTATGACAATTCTCACTAAATTATTTTTGAACTCTCTGTCCAAAAGTCGCTAGACAAGTCAATGCTGTGGCCTGTGTTCATTGGTCACAAAAAATTGAATTCAAGGACATAATGACTTCTAAATCAGTTGCCTTTTTTTGACTTCATTAATCAACTCATTTACCGCATTGAGTTCAATGCTTTTTTTATACAGTTCGGCATCTAACTTCTTGAGCTTGGGATTAATGATTGCGTGACATGACTCAAACTTATCACTAAGCGATTTAAAAGCATCGAATTGATGCTTTAACTGCTTGATATGTTTCTGTAGTGCATTATAGTGACTTGTTAGCGTACTCGTGTTGTTTATGTGCTTATTGGAAGTACCTTCAGGTCTTTTGGTGAGCACTTTAGTTGTGCTTTCTTGACTGAAAAGCTTTTCAAATTGGCCATTAGGGCTGCCTTTTGGAGAAAGCCGCTTTATAAGCTGTTTTTGTTCTAATCGGTATAAGTGGTTATGCATGCACTTTCGCAGAACGACGACACTCTCAGATGAGTTAGAGTCCCACTTAAGTGCTTTTAATAACTGTTCAGTTTGAAAGATATCGGAACAATATCTGTTAAGTATTCTAATAAATTCAGCTTGTTTCATCGGTGATAGATTCGAGTTGTGATTAAGTTAACCCACTGATGCAAGCACCAGTGGGCGGGAGTTTAGCTAATAAGGCAGCGGCAAACTGATATTAGCTAAGTGAATAATTATCACAAAACACACTATAGTGTGTTTTGTTCTGGTCTTCAAGATAAGAATGAAAAAAAAGATTGCGACTGAGTTTGGAAAAAAACTAGCAGAAAAAAGAAAAGAAAAGGGACTACTTCAAAAAGATCTGTCTCAACAGTGTGGCTTTAGCCTTAATTATATCGGTATCGTAGAGCGCGGAGAGAAGAGCATTAGCCTTGAAAAAGTATTTATTATTGCCAGCGTTTTATCGTGCTCGGTGTATGATTTAATGCCTGATGAGAAAGCATTAGCTATCGATACTGAATAAACTTAAAGCATAAGGTGGCTTAATGAGGTAGCGATATATTTTTCATTAGGCTTAACTCACTTTAACGACACAGATAAGATTTCTATAAACTTGTCAAAATCAAAGTTTGGCAATATACTTATTTTAAATCATGCACTTACAATTAAATAGGTGTTGATTATATAACTGTGAAGTGTATTATTGTTCCCAAGAATAAAGCAGGCTAAATCAAAGCTGCAGACCTGGGGATAATGACTCAAACAGTTAATCAATTTATAGAAAAATACCTCGCATTTAGAAAAATCAAAGCAGCGCCTTCTACATTGCGCTCTGAACGCAGTAAAGCCACTAAACTATCTAGGTTGATTGGTCATCGTTCAATTTGCTCCGTTAGTCACAGTGACGTTCTGCAGCTCATCCAGACGCTCGATACACATTACGCGAACAAAACCATCAATGAGTTCTTAATCATTTTGCGTGCTGTATTTAATTATGCAGAACGTGATGGTGCGATTACGCATAATCCTATGTTGGGTATTAGTAACCTCAAGGTCATTCACAGTGAGCCTGAGCCTTTTACGCTCAATGAGTTAAGCTTGATGAACCAGGTGGCCGTTGAGTGTGAAAGTGGTAAAAACCTGTTTCAGCTTGGGGTGTTAACTGGGCTGCGCATTTGTGAGTTGCTGGCGTTAACCTGGGAGGTCGTGGATGTAGACAAAGCGCAGCTGCATGTAAAAATCGCGCTGGTTGATAACATTTATAAGACCCCAAAGACCGCTGGTTCAGTTCGCATAGTCGAATTATGCGATTCAGCGGTTGAGATATTACAACAGCAACACTTGATAACCGGTCATAAAAAAACCGTTAACTTAACGGTCTTGCAAGCAGATAATAAAACCAAAAAAATTGAACGGCTTTCACCTGTTTTTTACAATAGCAAAACCCACAAGCCGTTTATTCACGCCAAACAATTCAACAAAACCTATTTTGCACCATTACTGAAAGCTGCAGGTATCAGTCATCGTGGAGCGGGGCAGTTACGCCACACGTTTGCGAGCCAAGCATTAACCGCAGGCATATCAAAAGAGTGGATTGCAAGGCAAATGGGGCATACCTCGACAGCGATGATAGATATTCACTATGGTCGCTGGATGTCACAAGATGCACCTAACAATGCCGCTCAGGTATCAAAGCAATTTTCTAGCATCTTTGGTCGAGTTAACCCTCAAAACAAACAGATTCAATCGCCACCTTCCGCACCAGACAATGATATTCCGCTAACTTCTGAGCAGTTAAAAAGCCTGCTACACCAGCATCCTGAATTGCTAATGCAGTGCATTGGTCAGCTATTCGGACAGACTGATGTGGAGGGGGCGTAATGCGTATTATTAGAGCCTTTTATTCATGTATAAATTTTGCTTATAACAAAAAAGGTCGGCGCACAGGCATGGCATCGCTGATACATTCACTGCGTCTTACTTGCCCCAGTGTCGCCGGGTTAACCCATTTAGGAAAAATGCAAAAATACCTGCGCACGAAAGAGGAAATACAAGTTGAATGGGATGAGTCACTATCGGATTCAAATCTGATAGATACACCAGATGGTATTATTCCTCTTAATTCTATTTCGCCAGAACAGCGTGAAGCTATTTTATTTGATGTCATGGGTGAAACCACTCAGAGTGCGGCTTCTTATGCGCAAAAAGGCAAAGCCAAATCGAAAGCAAAATCCAAATTGAAGTCGTGGATTGCAGATGACAAACTTCCTCAGCAAGTTGCTAAATTAGTGACGAGCTGCATCGAGTCCACCGTCTTTATCAACGTCAATGAGATTAGCGCTGAATTTAATCAGTTTGAACTGCCGAGAAAAAATCAAAAACTCAAACAACTTATCAAATATATCAATTCACATAATGCGCTCATTGATAAACCCAAAACCCTAAACTCGACTAATTTCCAAGAGATACTCTTTAAAATTCCTATCAAACATGGCGTTGGCGCGGATGTGATTAGTCATAGAAGCATGATGGAATCGATGAAGTTATACCTGCAAACCTACTTCCCTGAATACCCCATTAAACTCATGACATTGCACCATGATGAGCGTCTACCCACGGAAAACACTGGCGGTCATGTTCACGTGTTTATTTCTGGTCAAAACAGTTTAACAGGCGAGCATGATTTACGTCTGTCTCAAATTAAACGTGTCAATGAGTTTTTGATAAAACGCGGTGATGGCGCAGATTGCCTCGCAGAGTCTGGACGACTGTATTATATCGAGAGCAGTGAGGTTTATAGTTATCTGCAGCAGATGTTTTATGAATTTATCAATGAAAACCTGTTTAACGAAAAAGACCTCAATGCCGAGTTCTCACCAGAATCTGAGCGTCAGTCTGCAAAGCGAAAAGCGATGAATAAAGAGGCTAAATTACCAAAACATCAGCGTCCATTTAATTTCTACACGCGCAAAATACAATGGCTACAGCAACAGATAAGCGTGCTGAATAAGCAGTACCAGTCGATAACTTATAACATCTCAATTGGCGAGCAAACCCTCGCGAAATTGCAGACTGAAAACAGTGAGATACAAAAACAAAATCTTGATTGGCAACAAAAAACATCTGGATTACACAAGGAGTACAAACAATTGCTCGTTAAACGCGACGATATCTGTACTGACATTGAGAAAGGGCAGGAGTTTATTCACGAGCAGGCGTCTGTGAGTGACCAATTAGATGTTGAAGTCAAAAACAAATATGCTGAAGTGAATAAGCTAAATCAAGTAGCCGCGGTCAAACATAAGCAGGTCATTGAGCTCGATGATGATATTAGCAAAAAACAGGCGTTATTAGCGCGTCTAATAGAGATAACCGCGCAGGCTCTTCAGCCGTTAGAGCAAATGATATCGAAAATCTATATGCGCTTCCAGACTGCGGACAGCAGCAAAGGTAAATATTATTTCAACATGGTTTTGGAAGCATTTAACGACAAGCTTTCACCTTTAATTCGAGACATCTCGATAGATATTGCCAAACAGACTCAAGACAACGCTCTCGAATCGGCATTAAAACGAAAAAACCAAAAACTGGCTGAAAACAAGTCTGATAGCGGCTTGTAGGCAAAGCATAGCTCATAAGCTAAATGGACCTATGCGACTAAAACGCAGTGTGACGTTAATGAGATTGCCTATATGGCCTTAATCAACCCTGTAGCAGCCTTTAAGGCAGGCTACAGGCTTAAGTAAAAACATAATAGATCAACCATTTCTCAAAAGAGGCTTATAGCGCACATGGGTGCCTATAAGCCTTTTGCATTCAACCCACTCATTATTTCCCCAAACTTGGTAAAACCACATGTCTCGATGTTGAGCATTAACCTTGCAGCCATTACGAGGGTGCTGATAGCTTGACGCGCTCGAGCATGAAGATTTACCTCCCTTTGATGAATGGCGGCATTACGGGCCCTCAAGTGCTTGTGACTACTTTTGGCATATACACAGCTCATTAAACCTTTCAAGCGGTCACAACCTGTTGCAATCAATTCTCGAATTATATGGTGTCACCATAGTTAGGTGAGGGTGTGTTACTGCCAGTGATGGCAATGCTACTGCCATCACTGGCAGTGATAGTGTCAAATGTGGCAATACGGATGCCACATTTGACTGCAATGATCGCGAAACATAGGTAATCAATATCAGACAATGAGGTTAAGAAGAAATATCGCTGAATTTGGGACTCATTTCCTGACGTATTAACGCGATATAATTCCTATAAAACGCTCTGAGAGATGATGCTGCGAAGTCAAACTTCGACTTTCTCACAAGCCTTTTATCGATCCCTTTGAGCCAAAAAAGACAAAAATATCGCAATGAGAAAGAACGATTTCTTGGGGCATTTCACCTGCAAGGCTGGATTTGGTTAAAAAAACTATTTCTACATGTCATTTCAACAAAAAGCATTAAATACAACGAGTGAGGTACGAACAACTGTCAATATTTCGCTACAGCAGAGAGCAACCCGTTTTGAAACTCGTTTGCTCTTGCTCTCAGCGAGAGCAAAAGTTTTTTAAATGTATTTGCACTCGCTCTCAGTGAGAGTAACTGTTTTCGAAATTCTTTTGCTCTTGCTCTCAGTGAAAGCAATATTTTTAATTTATTGGCAACTAGATAAGCTCAAGAGCGGTATGTGGTCGTTTTGAAGTGTTTATAGGGCTGTATTTGCGATTGTTAATACCATAGCGCAGAATTCGAAACTCTAGGCGCTAGAGGCATGGCTCAATTGCTTGTAAAACAGCACTCAGCGAGTGCGAAAAACGCAGGCCATCGCAGTCTAGACTGCGAAAAAGATTAGCCCACTTAAAAAGTGGGACAACATAGTAACCCGTTACGCTAGTATCCCACTTTTTGTTCCAAAAAGGTCGGATACTAGCTACGGGCAAGGGGAGTACCCCTTTGAACCCAAATGCCACATGCTGCGCATGTTAAAAAATCAAAAGCGTGAAAGATAAAATCAATAGGCACACTTGTAATAGTGTTTCATCGGTTAACGCCTAATAATCAGACGATTTTAAATCGTTCTTTAGTTGTATCGCATAGTAAACAAAAATACCGTAAAAAATGAATTGTTTTATTTAATTTTCGTACCTTTGGGATTGTGCGCCAATGTATATCTCAACGATGTCTATGAACGTTGAACAACAACTTTCACAAAGATTGTAAGTTCTGAACTGGAAAATTGATCGGAATTTAGGATGCTTTGGCTGAATATCTGCCAAATTTTAATGGAGGAGTATATGGCTACTAAGTCACTCATTATTGTACATGGAATGGGAAAGCACACTGAGGCATCTGTAAAAAAAGAGGTAGTAGATGCGCTTAAAATAGTCTTTTCCCGTTATGAAACATTAAAGTCGAAAAAACCGTTGAACGAGATTGATGTTTCAGTCTTTGATTATGACAAATATTTTGAAGATTACCGAGAGGCAATCGAGAATAGAGGCAATAGTGATATCGTTACGGCAGTTCAGAGTGTCTCAAACAAATTTGGTGGTTTGCTGCCAGGAGCCGCCCTAGAAATCGCAAAGCTAGATCAATCAATAACAGCAGATAATATGTTTACTACTCATTGGTTGGATGTACTTCTATACCGGTTTAGCTTGTTGGCTGAACCCATCCAACTTGACCTTGCTGGGAAGATCGCCGCTGAAGTCACTACAAAGGGGGGGCCAAATGTTCACGTCCTCGGCCACTCCTTAGGTACATCGGTACTGCATGATACGCTAGCCAGACTATACGGCCCAGAGCCTATGGATGTGAAGTTGTCCACAGTTCGAGATAAGCTAAGTTGTGTTCACATGGTTGCTAACGTGAGCAGACTACTGCAGAGTTTTCGAAAAGCGGGAGCCTCTGAGGTTCGTCCTGCCTTAGGCTGTTGTACGAACTTAATTCAGTATCGTCACAAGTTAGACCCTATACCACAGATCAAGCCATTCACGCCTACGAACAACGGTGGGTGGGTGACGCATAATATTTGGGAGGAGAACTATCAACTTGTCGAACCTAATGCTGTAACTGCTGCTAATGTACATGGCTTGGGGCACTATCTTTTAGATCCAGAGGTTCATCTGCCTCTCCTTCGCGCGGTAATGGGCTTTCGACCTCTATCTGCTGAGCGAAAAACGGCTCAGGATGCCTTCAATGCTTCGACTATGAAGGGCAAAGCAGAAGCACTTCAGCAAGCAGTGGAAGCTCTCGAATTATCGAAACAATCAGTGAATAATCTATTAGTCACTGCAAAAGCCTTTAAGGATATGGTTGAAAGTTTTGGGGAGACTTTCTGATGAAACTAAAATATATATTATTAGTTGCAGTGATACTTTTTTTGTGGCCAATATCTGCACAATCAACAGAGTCTATCTTATGTACACAGACTTTGTCGAAACCCAAATATCTACTTGAAGTAGGTCAAGCGGCAATAAAGGCCAAGAAAAAGATTTGCGCCGCTGAAAGTCAACTTGATAAAAATTTAGCATATTTTGATTTTCTGGAAGAAATTAAAGGCTGGTTTGATAGATATGGTGGGTTTAAAGATAACCTGTTCGTTGTTGACGCAATAAGGAAGCGGATCACAATTGACAATCCTTCAGTTACAGTTGATTTGAGCATTAGGAACAAACTTCAGGTCGGAACCGATGCATTTGAGCCTGCAAATGAACAGCAATGTATTCTTATTAGTCAAGCATCAAGCTGTGTTGACGTTCTTGAAGATTTCAAGCAACTATACGTTGAAATTCAAAACTCACAAGCAGAAGCGGGACGGCTGAAAACACTTAAAAGTTTGAATGAACTAAAGGCTGATTGGGAACCCTTTCTGGAGAAAATGAAGGGGCAAACTGCGCTAGAACTCTTAATAAATCAGCAAGTTTACAAAAACGATAGCGATACTTTTTCTGGTCCTCCAGCCAGTCAATGGATTGTATTACACCCCATGGTGCTTATTGAAAACGTTTCCGCTGCCGAAAACGGTGAAAACACACAGGAAGCTCTTGGTTTGGAAATTATTGGCATGAATTGGTGGAAACAAGAAAAGTGGTATATGCCATCCGGAGGGTCAGTGCTTGCCGTCTATTCCGACCGAGCAGATATTGATGACGTAGGCTACGGTTTAGCTCTTCATTTTCAAAGTAACTATACGATCGGTTACACAAATCACGATGGTGAAGATGGGGTTTTCATATCCGTGGATCTTATAAAGCTTTTTCAGGATAAGAATAAAGTGTTTGATTCCTATAAATCAGCTTTTGACTAAATGTCGGGTTGTTGACTTATTGTAAAGCAATAATAATTTGGTTACTAACACCAGCCGACTAAATAATGAGCAATAATATGCTTTATAAATGGCAATTAAGATGACTAGATAAAGACAAACTATCGTTGCCTCGTACTATCACGGTTGTTAACGTGATAGTACGTAGGCTTTTCTGTGCGGTTTCACTAACTGAACAGGCGAAACTTTTAGCATCGATGAGAGTATGTCGATGCCAGTAGCTGATAACAATTTTTGACTAGCGCCCAAAATTAATAACAAGGCAATTAATAACAAGGCCACCCATTCTAGTTGGCTAAATGTTAAACACTCTACTAGGCTTTAGTTATTACTTAATTTTCGGTAATTAATG
>NZ_MCTV01000054.1:0-1766 GCF_002874545.1 Shewanella sp. 10N.286.52.C2 | reverse complement strand
ACACCACCGTGTGCATCTTTTACATCATAAGTAAAATGAACTTGGCCGTTATAATCTTTTTCTGGCGTGAACGTATAAGTGCCGTCATTGTTATCTAGGATTGAACCATGGTCGGAAACTAAATTTTCAATACTAAGCTTACCGGCATCATTAGCATCGACATCAACTGTATTAGCTAATAATTGTGCAAGAGTAAATGTTTGGTTTGTATCCTCAGTGCCTGTGGCAAGTGAAACTTCTGATGAACAATAAGGTCGATCATTATCACCATGAATAGTAATAACAATATCGTGGGATGTACCATCTTTTGATTGGATCGTTATTGTATCAGTTAATGTTTGTCCTTCTCCAAGTTTATCTATAGTAGAGCCAATAGTTGATTTTCTATTGCCGACCCAGTCTACGCTGCCAACGGTCACGTCGTAATGCCAAGTTCCATCACTGTTTAACAATAAATGTCCATATTGTCCGTGGTAGGAGTTGTTCCAGGCACCGCCTTTAGAGTCAAACTGTGATTCACCAACATCAGGGTCAACAATATCTAACTTGCCATCAGCGGTTAATGCAGCTTGTCCAAGCTTGGCCATACCAGGTTGTGCATAATCTGGTGACATATCGCCAAAACTACCATGACCTTCATCAACGTCACCTGTTGAAATTCCAGTAATCACCGCTTTATCGTCATTGCCATTGATGGTGACTGTGATCTGTTGCTCGGTGCCATCGATAGATTGAACGATTAAGGTATCAGTTACCTTTTCACCTGTTTTTAAACTTTGAATAGATGGTTGTGAATTATCTGCCGTATAAGTCCAATGTCCTAATTTGCTCAACGTCAGTGAGCCATATTGACCTTGCTCAACACTCGCTTGAAATTGGTTTTCTCCTGCATCACCATCGGTAACGGTTAACGCGCCATCGACATGAAGTTGTCCTTGGTGGACATCTTTATCTTCGGTTAATTGTGCTGTTGAAGTGCCTGTAATAACGGCTTTATCATCAGTGCCGTTAATGGTCACAGTGATTTTTTGCTCTGTGCCATCAACACTATGAACAACTAGCGTATCGGTGAGCGACTCGCCAGTTTTCAGACCTTGAATCGCTGGCTGAGAATTATCAGCAGTGTAAGTCCAATAACCTAATTCATTTAAAGAAAGCGCACCAAATTGACCTTGTTGCACAGTGGCCTGGAATTGGTTTTGTCCTGTATCGACATCAGTAACAGTGAGGGCACCATCGACATGAAGTTGTCCTTGATGGACGTCTTTGTCTTCGGTTAATTGTGCGGTACTTGTTCCTGCAACCACGGCTTTATCATCAGTGCCATTAATGGTGACGGTAACTTTCTGCTCAGTGCCATCGACTGAATGAACTATGAGAGTATCCGTTAATGATTCGCCAGTTTTAAGGCCTTGAATGTTCGGCTGCGAGTTATCGGCGGCATAGGTCCAATGGCCTAAATTGTTAATCGATAACGTGCCGAACTGACCTTGTAGTGAGGTGGCGGTAAATTGGCTTTGACCTGCATCGAGGTCCGTTACCGTCAGCGCACCATCGACGCGAAGCTGTCCACCATGAACGTCTTTATCTTCAGTTAAGTTGGCGGTTGAGGTGCCCGCAATCAAGGCTTTGTCGTCAGTACCATTGATGGTGACTGTAATTTTTTGCTCAGTGCCATCAACCGAATGAACTAATACTGTATCGGTAACGGTTCCACCCGTTTTAAGACCTTGAATACTCGGCTGCGAGTTATCGGCGGTATAGGT
>NZ_MCTV01000053.1:0-5646 GCF_002874545.1 Shewanella sp. 10N.286.52.C2 | reverse complement strand
TTGAATTAGTTACTTGAATTGGCTAAATGAATTGCTTGAATTGGCTAAATGAATTGCTTGAATAAAAGCAGCAGTTGGTTACTTTGTATTAGTAAGCTGAGGCTGCCACGCCGGGGCGCGGGTTCGAGTCTCGTCCGCTGCGCCAAACAGATTAGCCCTTGTCATAAGACAAGGGCTTTTTTGTGCCTGTAATTTATGCTGTTGGGCTTATTTTAATGAATTAGTTAATTGGATTAATTACTTGAATTAGTTACTTGAATTAGTTACTTCAATTGGTTAAATGAATTGCTTGAATAAAAGCAGCAGTTGGTTACTTTGTATTAGTAAGCTGAGCCTGTCACGCCGGGGGCGCAGGTTCGAGTCCCGTCCGCTGCGCCGAACAGATTAGCCCTTGTCATAAGCCAAGGGCTTTTTTGTGCCTGTAATTTATGACATTGAATGTATTTATCTTAAGCTGAGTCTATTGTTCTGCGGCTTTAACGTGAAAATTATTAAGCTTTAGATACTTCCAATCAGCAGGTTAAAAGGTTGATGTTAAGTTAAAAAATTACGGTAGATGTTTTAATTAAGCCTTGCTCTGATGTGTAATTTAGTATTTTATTAAAGATACAAACTCGCGAGCTATATCGCAGAAAATATAAAAAAGGAATTGTCCATGGTAGAACACATAACTGGCATGCTCGCGCTGATTGGCGTGCTGTCTTTATTGTGTCAATGGTTAGGTTGGAAGTTTCGTCTTCCTGCAATATTACCGTTATTGTTATGCGGTTTGTTACTTGGTCCGGGGCTTGGCATTTTAGACCCTGATGCTATCTTTGGCGATTTGCTGTTTCCCATTATTTCATTGGGGGTCGCGGTTATTCTTTTTGAAGGCGCGTTAACCCTCAATTTTAAAGAAATCAAAGATCACGGCCGCATGGTGACAAACTTAGTGACCTTTGGTGCCTTTATAACTTGGGCTTGTATCGCCCCAGCCGCTCATTGGCTATTAGGCTTTGAATGGCCCATGGCGCTACTTTTTGGTGCATTAGTGGTAGTGACAGGTCCAACAGTAATAGTGCCGATGCTGCGCACAGTAAGGCCAAAATCAAACCTTGCCAGCATCTTACGCTGGGAAGGAATAGTCATAGACCCTATCGGGGCAATTTTAGCAGTATTAGTTTATGAATATATTGCTGTGGCGACCGCTGCAGATCCCACCACCCATATATTATTCGCTTTAGGCATGACATTACTGTTAGGTTTTGGACTTGGGGCGCTTGCTGGCTATCTCATTGGCATTGCACTTCGTAGTAATGTGTTTCCTCATTATCTTAAAAATACTGCGGTATTAACTATTATGCTGGGCGTCTTTGTTGGTTCTAATTTGATCCAAGAAGAGTCTGGGCTGTTAACCGTGACTGTGATGGGCATTTGGTTAGCGAATATGCGTGGGGTTGATATTGCGGATATTTTAGAGTTTAAAGAGACTCTTACCGTATTACTGATCTCCGCCTTGTTTATTTTATTAGCAGCAAGACTTAACTCGACCGCGATGCTTGATTTAGGTTGGGGCGGTGTCGGTGTCTTACTGGTCGTGTTGTTGGTTGCAAGGCCTCTGAGTATCTGGATTTCTGGTATTGGTACTAGTTTATCTAGAGCTGATAAATGGTTTTTAAGTTGGGTCGCACCAAGAGGGATAGTTGCAGCGGCAATTTCTTCGTTATTTGCCATTAAGCTTGAAGCTATTGGGGTTAATGGTGCCAGCTCGATAGTGCCATTAGTGTTTTTAATTATTATTGGCACTGTTGTAATACAAAGCTTAACGGCAGGCCCATGGGCTAAGTTTTTAGGTGTAAAGGCCGATTCATCACAAGGCTTACTGTTATTTGGTGCCTCTAAGTTTTCACGTGAGTTAGCTAAGGTGTTAACGGCTAAGCAAGTGAAAGTGGTATTAGCCGATAATAACTGGGACAACATTCGTCAAGCGAGAATGGCGAATATCCCGGTTTATTTTGGTAATCCGGCCTCTGAACACGCCGAAAACTTTATGGATTTAAGTGGTATAGGTCGAGTGCTAGTGTTATCTCCCTATCGTCAATTAAACCCTTTAGTGAGTTTTCATTTTCAAGACTTATTCGGTACCAATAAAGTGTATGGCTTAAATAATGCCGAAGGGGGAAGTGCCAGACATCAATTGTCAGAGTCTTATTTAAAGCGTTTGTGTTTATTTGGTGAGTCAATTTCTTATGCCAAAATAGCCAGTTACATGGCGAAAGGTGCTGTTATTAAAGTTACTAATATTACGGATAATTTTACATTTGAACACTTTAAACAGCGTTATGGTGAAACGGCGATGCCGTTAATTTACCTGACTAAAGATCAGAAAGTAAAAATTATTTCAGGTACTGAAATTAATGAATTACCAGTCGGTATCGAGTTAATTAGCCTATTGCCGAAAGAGGCGCAAGAGCAAGATATCATCCAACGTAATTTAGCTGAAGTAACAGAAAATGAAGACGCTAATGAGCAAGATGACTCTGGTGAAACTTTCGGCAATACATCAGCTTGAATTTGATTTTGACTAAAAATCAGCAATAAAAAAGCTTCGTATTAACGAAGCTTTTTTTATGGAATTTTTACTTAAGGCTTAAGTTAAAGCGTTTCTAACACCGATAACACCACTTCATGGTGGTTTTTGGTTTTAAATTTATCGAACACATGTACTATTTTGCCATCTTGACCAATGAGGAAGCTCAATCTATGGATACCGTCATAGATTTTGCCCATGGGATATCACCCTTGGAAATAATTTGAGACATAAAAATTGACAAATATCAATGAAGCCTATACTTAACAGTGAGTTAGATTAATAAATTTTCCTTTTGAATCCTAATTATATCAGTTGTCATATTTTTTTGTAAACAGGGCTGTTTTTGACGCTTTTTAGAGTTGTGAACTGTCATAAAAAGTTTAGGCGGTGCAATGGTTCATAGCTGATTGTCATACGGAAGAGCAGTCTGCAAATTTGGGTAAGAACATTTATCAGGCCTGTAAGCCTCCCTTAAATTATTAGGATTTTAAGGGAGAGTTACAATATTGCGCCTTGATTTTGTAACTTAATCAAGTAGGGTAAGTCTACACTTAAAAATAAGAGGTGAATAAAGATGTCAGAAGAGAAAAAGCATGGGGGATATCGTCAAGGTGCTGGTAGAAAAACTAAATATGAAAAAACAACGGTAATGCGAGTGCCTGAAAAGTATAAAGAGGTCATTAAGCATCTAATTAGCCATCTAGATAACACCGCTGGGCTAAGCCATCATTTTAATGAATCTGAATCAGAGCCTTTATACCTTCGGTCTTTAGAGGATAAAAAACAACATATAACTTTCGTTACTAAACCCTTTAAATGAGGCTAGCGCATATATATTCAGCACATATAATTTCCTATAAGTTATCTTGAAAAAGTTACAGAATCAAGTTGTTTGTTTTCTAGGAGTACTACGAATTTTGAATTCGGGAGTAATCAATCACCACGACAATAAAGTTTGAAACTCACTTATGCCCCGAAATGTGTTTGAAATGGATATCTCTCGAGGTTTAGTCATTTGTATTTACCCACAATAATCTAATATCACCTTCAATAGAGTGGCCAAATTCGCTATACCACTACACTTTTTCTAATCGATTATGACCGCCTTACTTGTCGTCCAAATGACTGGTTGCCTATACAGGTATAACTGATTTTCTTCAAATTGAGATAATTCTGACGCCAAAGGATGCGTAAAATGAGCTTTTTACGCATCGATAATTTTGTAACATTCTAGAAAACCCATACATATCAGTCTACTGCGAAATTTTTTAAAGTGTTGTATAGACCTCGTAAACAAAGACGCATTGTTTTTCCGGCAGTATTTTGAGCATTATTTACGTATTCGCAAAAATATTCGATTTACAACAATAACTTAGCGATGGTATCTTTGAAGTTTGAATTGAGCAGCCTGGAACATTATTGTGCTGCTATTGAATAAGCTGTTATGAAACAAGGAGGCTACATTGGCAGAAGAGTACTATAGGAAGTCGGTAGAGGGCTTCGAAGTTGTTACTGAAGCAGGTAAAAAGCCGGAACCATTTATGGTGACAACGAACGGAGTGGATTATGAGCAACTAAAAGTCACGGTCTTGGAGAAGTTCACTAATGTTGTTGAAGCTACAAAAGAACTTGATAAGCGCGAAAAAACCGATATACAGGATTTTATTGAGTCTAACCAAGAACTAGTCAGCGACGGGCTTGAACGCTGGTTGAATGAATCAGATTTAGTTGGAACCGCACATAGTTACTTGACTGAAATATTCCCCAATCTACCAGAGTTGGATCGGTTGTCAGAAGTCTTAGTTGAATTGCTAATGCAACTGTCAAAGTTGCTGTAACTGTTTCATAACAAAGCATTTAAGACGGATTCCCAACGCTCGGCATTTTTGGTTTGCTTTGAATTTAGTGTTTACGGCACAATGCTTTAAGTTCAGTGGTCTGCGTTGCTCACCACTTAATGCGGCGTTAGATGCTCATCATAGAAAGGAGTCTTGATTGAACGTTACTAAGAAAAACCTTGAAGCCGCTGTAAATGAAAATATTCTTTCATTTGAGCAGTCTGAAAAATTAATCGAATTTTTAAACAAGCAACCAAATACAGCACCTAAGTTTGATTTTACACACGTTCTTTATTACATCGGAGGAATGATTGCCATCGGAGCAATGACTCTTTTTATGAACTTAGGATGGGAGTCGTTCGGTGGAGTAGGTATTGTTTTTATCTCCTTGTTTTATGGTTCGGTTGGTTTGAAACTTACTAATATTTTTAAGTCTAAAGAGTTAGCTATCCCCGCAGGAATATGTGGAACTTTTGTTATAGCATTAACACCACTAGCGGTTTATGGGTTACAGCATGCTTTAGGCGTTTGGCCAGATGACAGTGTTTACCGTGAATACCATCGATATATCAAATGGCATTGGCTTTATATGGAATTAAGTACGCTAGCAGTAGGAGTTATTATTGCTTGGAAATATAAATATCCGTTCTTAATTATGCCAATTGCAGTAACTCTTTGGTATTTAACTATGGATGTTGCAGTCATGATTAATGGTGGAGATTATAGCTGGGAACTCAGAAAAATAGTTTCTATGTACTCTGGACTACTCATGATCGCTTTAGCTTTTTGGGTTGATATTAGATCTCACAATAAAGCTGATTATTCATTTTGGATATATCTCTTTGGCGTAATTGCATTTTGGGGAGGAATGTCTCTCCAACACTCTGATAGCGAATTATCGAAGTTTATCTATTTTACGATCAATCTATTTATGATTTTTACTGGAGTTCTAATTGTCAGAAGAGTATTTGTTATATTTGGTGCAATAGGTTGTTCTGGTTATATAGGTCATTTAGCCTCCGATATCTTTAAGGATAGCTGGTTATTCCCTATAACTTTAACACTGCTTGGTTTGTTCGTTATCTATTTAGGAGTTCTTTGGCAAAAAAATGAATTAATAATAACATCCAAAGCAAGAAGTTTTTTGCCAAAAGCGCTACGTGAATTATTAGAATATAAGCATGCGTAATAGCATCTAACACATATGAGCCTTCCGCCAGTCAATAGGCGAGCCTA
>NZ_MCTV01000052.1:0-428 GCF_002874545.1 Shewanella sp. 10N.286.52.C2 | reverse complement strand
TTACGCATCCTTTGGCGCCAGAATTATCTCAATTTGGAGAAAATCAGTTATACCTGTATAGGCAACCAGTCATGTGGACGACAAGTAAGGCGGTCATAATCGATTAGAAAAAGTAAGGTTATGCTGATTATCCCATTGCTAGCACCAACTCGTTTTGAGGCATGGACGTGTTACTGGCACCAAATTTATACTTCATTTTAATTGGCTCAGTTATGCTAGATCATCACTTCAATCTAATCCATTGCCTGCCGCAGGTAATGTATAGGATATACAAATGTCGCGGGCACATGGTCAATGATGTTCCCGACATCATCATGACATTTCCCAAATCCCTATGGGTCAGATGTGAAAGAGCGACCTTATGTGCAGATACAACTGCGAGACGCTGCATTCTTTATATAAATCATAAATTACAAAGCCACCCATTA
>NZ_MCTV01000051.1:0-707 GCF_002874545.1 Shewanella sp. 10N.286.52.C2 | reverse complement strand
ACATCAACGGTGATATCCGCAGGGTCATTGGCGCCAGTGATTGTGATGGTGAGTGTTTGCGTTAGAGATTGAGTGCCGTCTGTTGCAGTATAAGTAAATACGGCATTGGCAGTCACGCCATCTGGTAACGCTTCTGAAGATGCGCCATTAGCGATAAACGTGTAACTACCATCAGAGTTGATAGTTAATGTGCCATATTCATTGGCGATCACCCCAGGTTGTCCAGCAGTAACCGCAGTGTTTGTGCCTGACACACCAGAATGGATCCCAGTGACACTTAGTGCGTCGCCATCTAAGTCACTATCGTTGCTCAATACGCCATTAGCTGCATCTGCTGTTACAGTGGTATTTTCATCAACACTATCAACATCAGCCACTAAGTCTGGGGCATCATTTTCAGCGCCAACATTAATGGTGAGGGTTGCCGTATCAGTTGCCGTGCCGTCAGTTACAGTATATTCAACAGTATCTACGCCATTAAAGTCCAATGGAGGCGTGTAGGAGTAACTGCCATCTGCGGCAATCACAATAGTGCCACCTTCCGTTGTGGTAAAGGTGCCTTCAATAACAGAAAGTGCGTCGCCATCTAGATCTGAATCATTGGCATCCAAATCAACAGTTGAATTAAAGACAACATCTTCTGCTATAAAGATTTCATCATCGACCGCGATAGGGCCGTCATTGGCACCCACAATAGTAATGGTCAC
>NZ_MCTV01000050.1:0-2212 GCF_002874545.1 Shewanella sp. 10N.286.52.C2 | reverse complement strand
CCCAGAGTAATCATCCCCGGAATATCATTGACCCCTACGTTGGCTGCATCGGTATCGAAATAGCGTTCATAGCGGTAAGTTAATTTCAGTGCCATTTGCTCGCTCAAGGCGTAATCGGCGTACATACTGGCACTGTGGTTGTATGAGTAATAATCCCCATACGGATTCATGGTTTCGGCGGTGACATCAGTGTTACTGACAGAGTTACTAAATAAGTAATCCACCCCTAAGGTGAGCTTGTCTTGCATCAGGCCGCTGTAGCTTGCGCCTGCGCCTAAGTTGATAAATTCATCTTCAATATCAGCCATCCAATCTGCTGCGCCAAAGCTTTGGCTGCCTGCTTGATTGGAGTTAATCCATTGCTGTCCAGCAAACACGTAACCATCAACATGCTGATTAAAGGCGATGTTAAGGTTAGCGTCATAACCGTAATCTTCTGATTCAGTCAGGCCGATTTGGGTATCGTCATACTCGTCTTGGGCATAACGGCTGCTGATGTCCAGACTCATCCAGTTGATAGGGCTGTAGTTCACCTTTAATTCAACGGCGTTGCGGGTGCGGTCAGCTAGGTAGTACTTGCGCAGTAGGGCGTTATTTTCAGATGAGGTCAGCTCATTGGCTTCATAGTCAGAGCCACTGCGATTAGCGTGCTCGGCTTTAAGGTTAAAATTAACCTTGTCTAAGGCGCGGACATTGAATTTTAGCCATAGGTTGTCGTCATTGGTTTGCTCGCGGTCACTGAAGGTACGCTCCACTTCTTTGCGGTCGTAACCTGCTTGTAAGCGGTAGCCACTGGCGATGCGGTAACTGGCATTGACTTTATAGGTGTTACGTTCAATATCTTGCGGGGTATTTTGTCTAAAGGCGCCAGTTAAGCTATTGAAGTTGTATTGGGCAAATTCAGCGGTTGAGCTTTTATTATCACGCTTGCTGTAATCAACGCTGCCGCCTAAACGTAAACGGTTAGTGAGCATCGAGGTCAGCGCAAAACGACCATCAAGGGTGTCAATTTGACCATCCCAGTTTTGTAGCGGGTTACCCGTTACTTGAATGAGGTTGTCATCTTGTATCATCCGGCCTGTCACAATGCGGCCGTTCATCACGGTGCGATTGAGCTGGTACTGACCTGATAACGCCACCTGGTGGGCTTGGTTATCTGGGGCTGCTGAGTACACATCATTGGCATAAGGCAAGCTTAAGTGGTCGATATTGTTTTGATAATAACTGCCAAAGTAGCTCAGCTCAGTGAGCCAGTTTTCACCAGATAAGTTCACCCCAGCATCTAACTGCTTAGTGCGAGAATCGGTTGGTAAGCCGAAGTTAATCGGGCTTGGTGATACCAGGCTGGCTGATTTATGGCCGGTTTTATCTTCTTGGCTGTATTTCACAAAGGCGCCATAGAAGTCTTGACCGTACTCCATGCCGAGGGCCACTTTTTCGCGGCGCTGAGCTAAGTCGAAGCTGTTGATGGCATCAGATGGGGTTAACATGCCATCGTTGTGCCACAGACTACTTTCTACATCACCGGCTTTATAGGTTTTAATCGCATCATAATCGAGGCTAAATTCATACAAGCCAGCTTTACCGCCAGACAAGTGAGCAAAACCATTATCCATGCCTAACTGATGGGCTTGAATTCGGGCTTGATAACCTGACTCACTGTTAAAGCGCACATCACCACTGACGGCAGCAATGCCGCCATCTTTGGCAGTGCCTAAGGCATTACCAGCGTGAATATCGCCGATGTCGTTATACCCGGCAGCAACACTGACTTCACCGCTATAACCGACTAGGTTAGTGCAGCGTTTACATTCATATTTATGGGTATTAACCGCGGTGGTATTGGCGTTGCCAACCCCGAAGTTCGCTGCCATGCCAGAGGTCGATACCGCCAGCAGTGACAGGGTAATAAGATTCAATTTAAATGACATAATCTTGCTCTCCATTAGCGTTGCAGCAGACTGCCAGCTGGGTGATTAGAACCATGAATTTGGTTGTGACAGTTAAGGCAGCTTTTTCCACCACCAAAGGCATCCATCCCCGGCTCAGGTACAACGCGAGAGGCGTGACCATCGGGTGCATGACATTGCTGACATAACTGCGGTGCGCGGCTATCAAGCATATTGTCGTTGACGCTGCCGTGGGGGTTATGACATGACACGCAGCTTTCAGTCACCGGGGCGTGTTCCCATAGGAAGGGACCACGTTTTTC
>NZ_MCTV01000049.1:0-43679 GCF_002874545.1 Shewanella sp. 10N.286.52.C2 | reverse complement strand
AATCCCCTAGGGGATACCACCTTCTTTTTTCTAAAAGAACATAAACCACTTAAATGTGGTTTTTTTGTGCCTAAAATTAGGCGAGTTGGTAGCGTGTTAAAAAAGCTCCAATGACGAATATGAGTAAATTTCCCAAAAGAACTCATCGCTAATATCTCATCGATATCTGTAACCTAATTCAAACAGCTCTTATCCATCATATATCCTATTACGGATATACTCGATCACACCAATTACAGCAACCAAGCGAAAACACTATAAAATCCTCCAATTGATAACTTCAAATCCGCCTTAGAGAGCTTTCAAACTAGAACGATTCAAACCAATACTAAGCACTGCCTACTCACAACCTGCTATTCAATTCATCAATTAGTGACTTTATTAAATTCATTAACTAAATCGCTATTCAACTCTGTGCTTATAAAGTCTTATTTAACTGTAAATTTGAGACAAAAAAAGAAGCCATTAAGGCTTCTTCTATAAACAATGACGAAATTATTTTCCCAAGAGGACTGACATTATACAGCAGCTTTACTTAGGCTTTGATAATGCGACAACCTGAATATAGCCAGCGACAGTAATACCAATAAGCCAACTGAACCCACAACAACACCTTGCCATTCAGCTTGAACCCAAAACATCATCAAGTAAGGCCCTCCAAGAGCTGCGCCGAGATAATAACTACAAAGGTATAGTGATGTTGCTTTAGCCCTGTGAGAGGACGCCCTGATGGCCACAAATGAGTTACAACAGCTATGGGTTAAAAAGAATCCACTTGCTGTTAATAAAAAGCCTATAACGATAGCAAATAAATTATCAACTAAGGTCAGTAAAGTACCCAAGAACATCACAACTAATGCGCCGCGATATAAAAATTCCACCCCAAATTTAACCACCCACTTTGCAGATAAGTACGAAGTAAAAGTGCCACTGAGATAGCATAAGAAAATTAATGTCGCACCGAAACGACTAAACCCATACGGCTCAGCCATGAGGTGTAATTGAATAAAACTAAACTGGTTTACCATCATCATAAACGCTATGCCACCAATGACATACACTAAGCGCATTTGATGATCCGTTAAGTGATAAACAAAGCCGCCAATATCTTGTTTTATCTTCAAAAAGGTACTTTGCTTATCTAATTGTGGGGCATTTTTTTGCTCACATCGAGGTAATAGATAAGTCACCAAGGCGATACCCGTTAAGGTCACCAAAAAATTCACCATCATTGCTGACTGCCAATCAAAGTATTGTGACAATAACCCACCCATCAGGCGTCCACCAATACCACCAAGACTATTGGACATAATGTAAATACCTGCAGCTTTTAGCATAAAGCTCGCTGGCAGTTGCTCTTTAAAATAAGCCATCGCAATGGCTGGTACGGCAGCTAACAAAACCCCTTGCAGTAACCTCACCATCAACAAAGAGTCAAAGTCTTGTACAAAAATCAGTAAGATATTAGAGGCTGCGAGTAACCACATACTCACCATGATCGGCATTAACCGCCCGACTCTATCGGAAATAACCGCATACAACAGTAATGAAAATGCCAGTGAAAAACTGGTAAAAGATAGAATCAATGTAGCTCTAGCACCTGAAACCTCAAAGTGTTCAGCAATGGATGGCAACATCCCCTGCATGGCATATAGGTTTATATAAACCACGACAGATGCTAAGCACAAAGCCCAAATTAAGCGTATTTCAGATTTTGGCCGACAGGTTTTAGTCCTTGTAGATGCAGACAATTCAGGCACAACTTAAGCCTTAAATAAAAATTGATGAAGAATTTGATTATTACCCGAAAACCAACATAAGCAATGGCGGAAATATTAAGATGTGACTTATGCCCTAAAATGATTCTTAGGGCATTATATTTATAGGTTGAGTGAGTTAAACCTAACGAAAACTAATGAGGGACTTTTTTCATCACAACTTCAGTGGTGAACTTGTCGTTGTGGATGACTTGAAACTTTTCATAGGTTTGAAAAATTACCTGCTCATTGTAGGTAATCATTGCCACCACCCCATAATCCACCGCATCATCAATACCTTCAGCAGGTAAAGTAAACTTAAACGGCACTGGAGCTCTGGCAATATCGAAGGTCTTTTGTGAAATGATTGAACCTGGGGTATTAAAGTCAATAATGGCAATATTGATTTTACAGCCTTGAGGCAAGGCTATTTTTTCTAAGTAGCCCGCATAGCCATTAATAACCACTGGTGGCTCAGGTTGAACGGTGACACAAGCACTTAGCATTAATGTTAATAACGAAAATATCGCCATTTTAAATGAAAATTTCATAAATTATCCTTTTGTCATTCTAAGTAGGCCTTCTTGGGTTGCTGATGCAACTAAACGGCCTTGTTGGTCAAAAAACTGCCCCTTTACAAAACCGCGACCACCGCTAGCATTGCTGCTTTCAACACTGTAAAGCAACCAATCAGAAAAGTTAAACGGTCTATGGAACCACATCGCATGATCAATAGTCGCCATCCTAACGCCAGGCGTTAAAAATGAAACCCCATGAGGCTGAGCTGCGGTGACTAAAAAATTAAAATCAGAGGCATAAGCCAATAAATATTCTTGTACATTATGATCCGTTGGGATTTTACCACTGGCACGCATCCAGATATATCGTTTGGGCTCAGTGGAATCAGGCGCGATGGGGTGCGAAGGGTTAACTAAACGCATCTCAATCGGTGAGTCAGTCATAAACTTTTCAAGTATTCTTGCTGGGATCTTATCTCGCATACTCACAGCAAGTTCTTGCTGATTAAGTATGCCTTCAGGCCCGGGGACATTAGGCATTTCAGCTTGATGTTCAAAGCCTTCCTCTGGAGCTTGAAAAGAACAGGTCATATAAAAAATTGGCCTACCCTTCTGAATCGCTTTTACGCGTCTTGCACTGAAGCTGCCGCCATCACGCATATTTTCAACATCATAGACAATCGGTAACTTTTCATCACCGGCTCGTAAAAAGTAAGAATGTAAAGAGTGCACATGGCGATCTTCACTGACGGTTTGCTTAGCAGCGCTCAGCGCTTGCCCCATCACCTGGCCACCAAAAACATGACCAAAACCCAAGTCTTGGCTTTGACCGCGAAACAGCCCTAATTCAATTCGCTCTAGAGACAACAAAGACAAAAGGTCATTTAATACTTGGCTCATAATATTCCTAGCAGTTTATTTACTTATCACTAATATCATAGGTTAACTTAATAACCTTGGTTACTGGAAAATTTAATCGTAAATTGAGTCACATATAAAATTAAATCTACCTAGAAGAAAAAATAGCATAACTTTTTCATCATTTGCGAGATCATAACCCCGTACAAAATCTCAAAAAATTGCTATGCTATTAGTCCATTCTAATTTAAATCAACACCCTGAAGCCTTAATTATATGCAATCTTGGATTTTAGCTATTAGACCACGTACTTTACCGGCTGCGATTGGTCCATTATTAATTGGTAATATTTTAGCACTACATTTAGAACTTTTTAGTTTTACAATTGCTTGTATCTCGATGTTGTGTGCTATTTTATTGCAAATAGCCGTAAACCTAGCCAACGATTATTTTGACTACAAAAACGGTATTGATACCGATGAGCGTGTTGGTCCAGTTCGAGTTACCCAAAGTGGCATGATATCTCCCAACAGTGTTCGAAATGCGATGATTTTGTGTCTTATTCTCGCACTTATCGTCGGCTCAGCACTGATTTTACACGGTGGTTGGCCTATCGCTATTTTAGCTGTAGCCTCATTATTAGGTGCCGTCTGTTACAGTGGCGGCCCGTATCCATTAGCTTCTCACGGTTTAGGTGAAATCGCCGCATTTGTTTTTTTTGGACTAGTGGCCGTAGTAGGTAGTTATTACTTACAGGCTGGGGAAACCAGTATCAGCGCTTGGTTACTTGGCAGCGCCATTGGTATGTTCAATGCCGCGATTATGCTCGTCAATAATACCCGTGATATCCAAACAGATACCAAAGCTGGCAAAAACACCTTAGCGGTTCGTATCGGCCAAGCTCAGGCAAGAGTGCTTTATCAAGCCTTAGTGTATTTACCCTTTGGGCTCATCATTGGCGGTTTTCTGATGGGCTACCTTGCTGGTTTACCGGTTTTACTCGCCGGGCTTTCCATCGTTTATGCCCGTCAGTTAAGTGGCGAGTTCAGTAACACCAGTGGTGAAGCACTCAATCCAATTCTAGGCAGAACCGCAAAACTCACAATGATTTTTAGCTTGTTATTTAGCATAGGTTTAGTGTTTAGTTTGCCGCAATAATAAAATATCACCAATAAAAAGGGCTTCTACTATTTAGTAGAAGCCCTTTTTTAATCTATTGATTTACAATAAGTCTTAAACTGCTTTTGCAATTTAAACTTTAGATAAGGTGCGCGCTTTAGCACTCCAATCTAAATGATACTTTTCACCCGCTGGCTTGTCAGTGCGTTCAAACGTATGAGCACCAAAGAAATCGCGCTGACCTTGAAGTAAGTTAGCAGGCAAAGTTTCACATCGGTAACTATCATAATAAGCAATTGCCGAGCTAATACATGGCGCTGGCGTGCCTTGCATCACTGATGCGGCAACCGTTTTACGCCAATTCATATGTTTAGCCGATAAGCTAGCACTGAAGGTATCAGCCATTAATAAGTTCGGCAGCTCAGCATTATCTTGGTAAGCCTTGGTAATTTCTTGCAAGAAAGTGGCACGAATAATACAGCCTGCACGCCAAATTTTGGCTATTTCAGCAAAATCTAAAGTCCAGTTTTGCTCTTTCGCGGCCATTGCCATTAGCTGGAACCCTTGTGCATAGCAGCACACTTTGGCGCAATATAGTGCATCTTCTAAGTTAGCAATAAATGCTGCTTTTTCTGCATCAGAAAGGGTTACAACCGCAGGGCCAGCAAGTTTGCTGTTAAGCTGTACTCGTAAATCTTTTTGAGTACTTACCGCGCGGGCATAAACAGCTTCGGCAATCGTAGGCGCAGGGCAACCAATTTGTAAACTGCTTACCGCAGTCCAAAGGCCTGTGCCTTTTTGACCCGCTTTATCAAGGATCATCTCAACTAATGGCTTGCCTGTTAGTGGATCGTCTTGCTGCAATACTTCTGCACTTATCCCCATCAGATAGCTATTCAAGCTGCCATTATTCCAGCCATTGAAAATATCACCAATTTCATGGGCACTTAAGCCTAATCCGTCATGAAGCAATTGAAATGCTTCGCAAATTAACTGCATGTCCGCATATTCAATGCCGTTATGTACCATTTTCACATAGTGACCAGAACCGGCAGGACCTATGTATGTTGTACAAGGCTCGCCTTCAACAACTGGGTTACCAGGCTCAAAACGTTCAATGGGTAAACCTGTAGCAGGATCGACTTTAGCTGCTATGGCATTCCAGACAGGTGCTACATACTGCCATGCAGCTTTATCGCCACTAGGCATTAAAGAAGGGCCAAATCGAGCGCCAACTTCACCGCCAGAGACTGCAGAGCTAAAGAAAACAAACTGACCTTTATAACGTGCTTCACGTTCTACAGTATCAGTCCATAAACTATTACCGGTATCAACGACAATGTCATCTGACTCAATGCCCGCTTCAATTAATGATTTACACACTCCATCAACAGGTCCACCAGCAGGAACTGACAGCACAATAACACGTGGCTTAGTTAGAGATGACAGCATTTCGGTAAGATTATTACAAGCCAGCATTCGGGGGGCTGAATTGGCTTTTCTTTCCGCTTGTTCTTGATTAATGGCAGCATTAACTTTGACAGTATCTAAATCAAAAGCAGCAACCTGGTAGCCATTATCAACGATGTTTAACGCGAGATTCTTGCCCATAACACCAAGGCCAATAACGCCGATGTCTGAACTGAATGGTAGGGTATTCATTTATTATTTTCCAAAGGTCGCAGAGATTAATCGCGTATAGCGAATCCATTTGGACGGTGATTATACTGATTTGTGTAACTAAATTACAGTCATAATACGTGCATACACTTTTGCCAAAAGCGGCATATTAGATCACCAACAAGACTCTGAAAAAAATTATTCATATAAGACAACACCTTAATCTAGATTTTTAACTTTAGATAAGGAAGTGATGCTTTGTTTATCCGAGTAAAAGTTATTTTGCATTTCCTTTTACTGGCATTAAAAACACATATCAATCATTAAACCTGTTCACTTAACCAGCAATCCTAAATTGTATAGGTAAAGTGTACTTTCTCTAAATCCACCAGTTTTAACCAATTAAGCTAATGATTTAAAATTAGATTTTACCCCTCTGCCAATTAACACTTCTTGAATAAATTCCATTAAAAAATGTGATTAGGTTAATAAATACTACAATTAACCTGCAACCTATACCCCGAAATTGGTATATTCAAAAAATTCACATCAGCTACGGAAACTAATCAATGATTAACGCGACCACTCAAGACAAGCTTCAGCATCTTGATTACATGACATTATTAGTATTTTTAAGGCTATATGAATTTAAAAGTGGCAAGCTCACTGCTGAAGCTTTTAATGTTCCTCAATCAAAGATAAGCCGCTGTTTATCACGCTTGCGAGATGCATTTGATGACCCCTTATTTGTCAAAAAAGTAGCCGGTCTTGAAATTAGCGATAAAGCACAACGGCTCTACCCCATCATTAAAAAAATCGAGATAAACCACCTCGACTTAGCCCAAGAAATTGATAAAAGTAATGACAAACTTGATAACAAAGTTGTTATCCATGCTCCATCGGGCTTCACCAATGGCCTACTAAGAAATCTCTATCAATGTAGTTGCATGAGCGCCTGTGTGAAATCAGCGGTACTGCAAGACAATGGTCCCAATGATGAAGAAATGCTGCTAAATAGCCAATGTGATGTGGTGATAAGTTGCCAAGCATCTAGCCATGTAGGGATTCAAAATCAGAAAATATGTGAAGTGCGAGATACCTTCATTGTCGCAAGAGATGATCACCCAATTTGGAATGAGATATACAAACCTATTCTTGATAGAGTGCTGAACTACCCGGTTATTTTGACCGAAGTGTTACACTTTAATAGTGACATTGAAGCAACACCACTGAAACAGTTTGCCGATAGCCGTAAACGCGAGCTCGACGTTGCAGCCAAAACCAATAATCTCAATGAAATTAGTGACTTCCTCGTTGGCACTGATGCCATCACGTTAGTGGTATCACAAGGCGCGGTTGATCACTTAACTCAAAATGAAGCAATTAGGGCGCAAATGATACCGAAAACAGAGCGCGCCGAACTGATGCGTAATAAGCCTAATATGAACCTGTATATGCAAACCCGAAAATCAGAGCGCAAGTTAACTGATTGCGTTAAACATAAAATTGCACAACTGCTTACTCAGGGCGCCAATGGCAGCGATGAAGCCTGTCTATTTGAAAAATAAACACCAGCGACATAAACGCCGAGCAATGCTCACAACATTTAGGTGAGCAAACAATGCAAAGGCTATTACTGAGTTCAATAAATAATTTGATGCCGTTGCATCAAAAATAATAACCACAAGGTTTTTCAGTAAACTTATTCATAAAAAGCAGACTATTTGATTAAAAATAGTCTGCTTTTTTGTATCTATCCTTAAGGCCTTATCAGCTTGTTACTTCACTTAATCTCTGTAATGTTAATACTGCCTTTGCCATAGGCTGGGTGGCCTTTTTGCTGCTCTTCAGGTAATCGATTAATGCAATAATTGATATAGAAAATATTAAATACCACGGTGAAAAACTTGTTCATTTTGAAATCAATTCCAAAATTCACATGGGCATAGTCTTGTAATGCAGAACGGGCCCTAAATGACCAAAACACGTACAAGAAGAAAGCGCCAAAAAGTAACAAACTACCTACTCCACTCAATAACCCCATTGCACTGTGTGACAGCACACCACCAAAGCCAAAGCAAACCGCGATAGCGATAATAAAGTCGTCATCAGCGGTGCGAATTGATGTAATTGCATCCATTTTGGGATACTTAGCAAATAACCAAATTATCGGGTAAATACCACCAGTAAAAATGGTTAACCAAAATAGTCTGCTGGTTTTAGTATTAATCTTTTCTGGCAGTTCTTTAATGTTGTTCATAAAACTTGATCAAACCTTTGTCATATTTACTGGTTAACAGTCATCTTTCTCAATTTCAGCCACGAGTAACTGAATTCGAGAATACATCTAGTTTAACGATAGATAGAATACCCTTGCCGATTATAAAATAAAAAACATCTCAGTTTGATTAAATAACACTATAAATCAGCACTTAACTCTCAGTTTAGACCAAATTTAGTCCTTAATATCTTTATATTCGATAAAAAGGCGTTATCCATAAAAAAACGAGCCATCAGGCTCGTTTGTTAACATGACACACAAACTAAACCGTGAGTTCCTTGGCCAACGCATCAGCATAGCCCATCTTAGTTAATGCCGTGCGAATAATATCTAGCGTCATCGGATCTTCAATAGTGGCAGGCATAGTATATTCGTTATTGTCAGCAATCTTACGCATGGTGGCGCGCAAGATTTTACCCGAGCGGGTTTTAGGCAGTTTTTGCACCGCGCTGACTAATCGAAAAGACGCCACTGGGCCAATTTCATGTCTCACCAATGCTAGTAACTCTTGATATAAAACTTCATCAGATAACTCGACGCCATTTTTAAGTACCACTAGCCCTAACGGTACCTGACCTTTGAGTTTATCTTGCACCCCAATAACCGCCGCTTCTGCAACCGCTGAATGTTGGCACAATACCTCTTCAAAGCGCCCAGTAGATAATCGGTGCCCAGCAACGTTAATAATGTCATCTATGCGGCTCATAATATACAGGTAGCCATCTTCATCAATATAGCCCGCATCGCCCGTTAAATAATAACCTTGATACATAGATAAATAGCTCTCCACATAGCGTTTATCGTTGTTCCATAAGGTGGTTAAGTTACCCGGTGGCAACGGCAGTTTAATCACCACATTACCACTTTCATTGGCGCTAACTTGCTCGCCCATGGCATCGAGTACTTCGACCTGATAACCGGGTACTGGTCTTGCGGGCGATCCCGCTTTAATCTCGATAGGATCTATCCCCATCAAATTCGCCGCAACTGGCCAACCGGTTTCAGTTTGCCACCAGTGATCGATAACAGGTTTGGCCAATTTATCTTGGGCCCAATTGAGCGTGTCGGGATCGCAGCGTTCACCCGCAAGAAATACTTGCCCTAAACACGATAAATCAACACCTTTAACTAATGCTCCGTCAGGATCTTCGCGTTTAATGGCTCGAATGGCCGTCGGCGCGGTAAAAAAGCTTTTTACATTATATTGTTCGATGATCCGCCAAAAAGCCCCCGCATCGGGGGTACCAATGGGCTTACCTTCATACATCAATGTTGTTGCGCCAACTAATAATGGCCCGTAAACAATATAAGAATGACCCACAACCCAGCCCACATCTGATGCAGCCCAAAACACATCGCCAGCGCCGATATTATATATGTGCTTCATAGACCAGATTAGCGCCACCCCATGGCCACCATTATCTCTCACCACGCCTTTGGGTTGGCCTGTTGTACCTGAGGTATAAAGCACATACAGCGGATGGGTCGCTTCAACGGCGACGCAATCCACTGACGATGCATGGCTCACAGCACTTTGCCAGTCAACGTCCCTTGGGCTTTGTAAGTCTGCAGTATATTGAGGTCGATTGAGAATAACGCAATGGTCAACTTGGTGAGACGCTTGAGCTAAGGCATCATCTAATAGCGGTTTGTACTTCACCACGCCTGACGGCTCAATACCACAAGATGCCGATAAAATAAGTTTCGGTTTAGCATCATTAATCCGGGTGGCTAATTCATTGGCTGCAAAGCCGCCAAACACCACAGAGTGAATGGCGCCTATGCGGGCACAGGCCAGCATGGCATAGGCGGTTTCTGGCACCATCGGCATATAAATGACCACTCTATCGCCCTTTTCAATGCCAATGGATTGCATGTAACCGGCTAACCGGCTCACTTGGGATAGTAATTCTTGATAACTAATACTGTACTGATTTTGGGTTACAGGACTTATGTATTCAATGGCAATGCGATCACCGTGGCCAGCTAACACATGACGGTCAACAGCGTTATAGCAGGTATTCATTTCGCCACCAGCAAACCATTGATAAAATGGCGCATTAGCCTCATCTAACACACTATCAAACAGCTTATCCCAGGTAATGGCCTTGGCAGCCTTTCCCCAAAACCCTTGTTTATCCTGTAAAGAATCTTGATGCATTTCAATCCCTAAACCAGCCATAAGCTACTCCCCACTGAACGATTGACCTTTCACGCTAAGTCATACCTTTAAATAACTTACCGTGAGTAATATTGAATTAACTTCATTATGGCGTGGTTAAAAAAGTTTCCCCATTAGACCAAGGGATATAGAAATCTCAGCAATAACACATAAATAAAAACTTCAGTGTTATGATGCTAACTTAATGATAATTATAAGTTAGCACTAAAAATCACCATTAATTATTAACCTAATTAATGGCGTCTTTGCTACAATATTGAATTCACTATTCTGTCACTGCGCCATTCTTGCGCGCGGTAATCCCTAGGCCTTGGCAAGCTGTATTTACATTGTTTTTTAACAAAAACAGCCTTGGCAACTGGCGACAAACTTTACCTTTACGTAAACTTCATATATCTTGCATCAAAAGACGTACTTTTGGTGAAACGATGAGCGCAAATTTAAACCCACAATCCACTTATTCAATTAGTGATTTATCAAAGGAATTTGATATCACCACACGTAGTATTCGGTTTTATGAAGACCAAGGCTTAATAAAACCTAAGCGCCGCGGTCAAACACGTATCTATAGTTTAAAAGATCGTGTGCGCTTAAAACTGATATTACGAGGTAAACGTTTAGGTTTTTCGTTAGCGGAAACCCGTCGTTTGTTTGAGCTTTACGATGCAGATAAAAGCAGTACTTCTCAACTACAAACAATGCTCGATTTAGTAGAAGAGAAAAAAGCTTCTTTGCAGCAGCAAATGGACGATATCAAGGTGGTACTTATGGAACTGAACTCTGCTGAGCAGCAATGTAAGTCAGCCCTAGAGGAAAGTGTTAAATAGCGACTCATCATCGACAGCAAAAGATCCGTTTAACTGAATAATAACAGCAACAATATAAAAATTATAAGCCTAAGGAACAAGATAGTTTCACGGCGCAAATAGCTAATATTCAACAGGACACAAGACAATGACATCACTCTATACAAGCCTTAATTTCGGCCTGGGCGAAGACGTGGACATGCTTCGCGATGCCGTACATGATTTTGCCAGCAACGAGATTGCGCCCATCGCGGCGCAAGTTGATCAAGATAATGCTTTTCCTAACCACATGTGGCCAGTTCTAGGAGAGATGGGACTCCTTGGCGTCACCGTGCCTGAAGAGTATGGCGGCGCGAATATGGGCTACCTTGCCCATGTCGTCGCCATGGAAGAAATCTCCCGCGCCTCTGCTTCTATTGGCTTAAGTTACGGCGCACACTCAAACCTTTGCGTTAATCAAATTAACCGTAATGGCAGCGCTGAGCAAAAAGCCAAGTACTTACCCAAATTAGTTAGCGGTGAACATATCGGCGCACTGGCCATGAGTGAACCTAATGCGGGCTCAGACGTGGTGTCAATGAAGTTAAGCGCCCGTAAACAAGGCGACCGTTACATTCTTAATGGTAACAAAATGTGGATCACCAATGGTCCTGATGCTGACACCTTAGTGATTTATGCCAAAACTGATGCAGACAAAGGCCCACATGGCATCACTGCATTTATTGTTGAAAAAACCTTTAAAGGATTCAGCACCGCACAAAAACTCGATAAATTAGGCATGCGCGGCTCCAATACCTGTGAATTGGTATTTGAGAATTGTGAAGTCCCTGAAGAAAATATCTTAGGCGGCCTTAACAATGGCGTAAAAGTACTGATGAGCGGCCTTGATTACGAACGCGTGGTGTTATCAGGTGGGCCGTTAGGGATCATGAATGCCTGTATGGATATTGTCATGCCTTATATTCACGAGCGGGAACAATTTGGTAAATCCATTGGTCAATTCCAATTAGTCCAAGGCAAGCTTGCCGATATGTACACCGGCATGAACGCTGCTAAATCCTACATCTATAACGTGGCCAAATCTTGTGACCGCGGCGAAACCACCCGTAAAGATGCTGCTGGCGCAATTTTATATAGCGCCGAGCTTGCCACAAAAATGTCACTGGATGCGATTCAGTTACTAGGTGGCAATGGTTACGTCAATGAATATGCCACAGGGCGTTTATTACGTGATGCCAAGTTATATGAAATTGGTGCGGGAACCTCAGAAATTCGCCGCATGTTGATTGGACGTGAGCTGTTTAATGAATCCAAATAGCTGTTAAATTTGGATAGCTAATCCAAATAGCTGTTAAATTTGGATAGCTAATCCAAATAACTTCTAGAATTTAGCTAGTTAGCAGCACACTAAAAAATACAATCAACACCAAATTATTCAAAAGTTAACGTCAATAGCAAAGTGTTTAGTGCGTAGCGTGGTTGAGACCCCATCCCCCTTTAGACTCAGCCATGCTAACGCCTCACTTGACTCATTAAGGATATGAATTGTGACGCAATTGAGCAGCCGTATTAACGCCCGTAGTGACGAGTTTAAAGCCAAGCATGATGACATGGTGGCATTAGTTGATGATCTAAAAATCAAACTCACCCAAATTGAACAAGGTGGCGGTCCCGTCGCCCTTGAACGCCACCTGTCACGAGGTAAATTACTGCCCCGTCATCGAGTCGAAAAACTGCTCGATCCCGGCTCACCCTTTTTAGAAATATCCCAATTCGCCGCCTATGAAGTTTATGATGAAGCTGTGCCCGCAGCCGGTGTGATTGCCGGTATTGGCCGTGTAAGCGGTGTTGAATGTATGATTATCGCCAATGACGCCACCGTTAAAGGCGGTACTTACTACCCTATTACGGTGAAAAAGCATTTACGGGCCCAAGACATTGCCAGTCGCTGTCATTTACCTTGTATCTACCTAGTGGATTCAGGCGGGGCAAACTTACCAAGACAAGATGAAGTGTTTCCCGATCGCGATCATTTCGGGCGTATTTTTTACAACCAAGCGCAAATGTCAGCTAAAGGCATTCCGCAAGTGGCTGTGGTCATGGGTTTGTGTACAGCAGGTGGCGCCTATGTTCCCGCCATGGCAGATGAGTCGATTATCGTAAAAGAGCAAGGCACTATTTTTTTAGCCGGCCCGCCATTAGTTAAAGCCGCTACCGGCGAAGAAGTAACCGCCGAAGAATTAGGCGGCGCTGAAGTACATACTAAGATTTCTGGTGTTGCCGACCATTTAGCCCAAAATGATGACCACGCACTTGAGCTTGCCCGTAAAGCCATTTCACGCTTAAACCATCAAAAGCAAATTACAGCCCAGCTAAGTCCATCAAAGCCACCTAAATTCGATATCAGTGAATTGTACGGCATTGTCGGTACCGACCTTAAAAAGCCCTTTGATGTTAAAGAGGTTATTGCCCGGGTTGTTGATGACTCAGATTTTGATGAATTTAAAGCCAATTACGGTAATACGCTGGTTTGCGGCTTTGCCCGCATTCATGGCTACCCTGTCGGCATTGTGGCTAACAACGGCATTTTATTTTCTGAATCTGCCCAAAAAGGCGCGCACTTTATTGAATTGTGTTGCCAACGCAAAATCCCATTACTGTTCCTGCAAAACATCACTGGTTTTATGGTAGGTAAAAAGTACGAACATGAGGGTATTGCTAAGCACGGCGCTAAAATGGTTACCGCAGTATCTTGTGCCAATGTGCCTAAATTTACCGTCATCATTGGTGGCAGTTATGGCGCGGGTAACTACGGCATGTGTGGCCGTGCATTTGAGCCCACCATGATGTGGATGTGGCCCAATGCTCGCATTTCAGTCATGGGCGGCGAACAAGCTGCTGGTGTATTGGCCACAGTTCGCCGTGACGGTTTAGCCCGTAAAGGCCAAGACTGGTCTGATGAAGACGAGCAAGCCTTTAGAAAACCGATTGTTGAGCAATATGACAAAGAAGGTCATCCCTACCATGCCAGTGCACGCCTGTGGGATGACGGCATTATCGACCCTGCTCAAACGCGTGATGTAGTGGGTTTAGCGTTATCGGCGGCGTTAAATGCGCCTATTGAAGATACCAAGTTTGGTGTGTTCCGCATGTAATTGCGGTTATTCATTCAATATCAATAGGAGCATGCAAACATGGCAATAGCCAACCCATATCAATACATTCAATGCCAGCTTAACCAAGGCGTTGGTGAATTAATTTTAGACCGCGTTGAAAAACATAATGCCTTTGATGAAGTGATGATTAATGAAATGATCACCGCCATCGAAGCCTTTGCCGAAAACGACCAATGCCAGCAATTAATATTGCGCGCCAACGGTAAAAACTTCAGTGCTGGCGCTGACCTTAACTGGATGCGCAAGCAAGCCAAAATGGACTTTGAGCAAAACCTCAATGACGCCCATGAACTGGCTAAATTAATGCACGTGCTAGATAAGTTTCCTAAGCCGACTATCGCCTTAGTCAATGGCGCAGCCTTTGGCGGCGCACTGGGATTAATTTGCTGCTGCGATATTGCCATTGCCAATGAGCGCGCAAGCTTTTGCCTCAGTGAAGTCAAACTCGGTTTAATCCCTGCGGTTATCAGCCCTTATGTGGTGCGAGCCATGGGCAACCGCCAAGCACGACGTTATATGCTCACCGCCGAGCGCTTCAGTGCCACTGTAGCCTTAACTCATCAAATAATTCATGAAGTTAATGATGATTTAGACGCAGCAGCCCAGCCGTTTATCGAGGCCTTTAACGCTAACAGTCCCCAAGGCATGGCATGGGTTAAAACCTTAGTGTCCCACCTTGAAGATGGCGTGATAAATGACGCCACCCTTGCCCATACTAGCGAGCAGATTGCCCGCATACGTGTATCAGACGAAGGCCAAGAAGGCCTCAATGCATTCTTTGAAAAACGTTCACCATCATGGCGTGCTCAATCGACTAAAAGCAGCGCTAAGACTGATGCACAAGGAGCCCAATAATGTTTACTAAGATTTTAATTGCCAATCGTGGTGAAATTGCCTGTCGCATCATCAACACCGCCCGCGCCATGGGCGTTCGTACTGTAGCGCTTTATTCTGATGCCGATAAAGATGCCCGCCATGTCACCATGGCCGATGAATCTTTCCACATTGGTGGCAGCGCTCCGGCTGATTCATACCTAAAAGCTGATTTGATCATTGAAATTGCGAAAAAGTCAGCCGCTGAAGCGATTCACCCCGGTTATGGTTTCTTGTCTGAAAACGCTGACTTTGCTCGCAACTGTGAGCAAAACGGCATTGTATTTATCGGCCCAGGCAGTGATGCCATTGATGCTATGGGCAGTAAAAGCGCCGCCAAAATGATTATGGGCGCAGCCAATGTGCCATTAGTGCCCGGTTATCATGGTGATGACCAATCAGATGAAACCCTACTGGCTGAAGCTGAAAATGTTGGTTACCCCATGCTGATTAAAGCGGCCTATGGCGGTGGTGGTAAAGGCATGAAGATTGTTGAAAGCCAAGCTGAAGTGCTAGCAGCGATTAACTCAGCTCGTCGAGAAGCGGCATCATCGTTTGGTAATGACAAATTATTAATGGAACGCTACTTACGCCAGCCACGTCATGTGGAGCTACAAGTGTTTGCCGATACTTTCGGTAATACCATCTATTTATCAGATCGTGATTGCTCCATCCAGCGTCGCCATCAAAAAGTGGTCGAAGAAGCGCCAGCCCCAGGGCTGTCAGATGCACTGCGTAAGCAAATGGGTGAAGCGGCAGTAGCCGCAGCTAAAGCCATTGATTATGTGGGCGCAGGCACGGTTGAGTTTCTATTAGATACTGATGGCAGTTTCTACTTCATGGAAATGAACACCCGTCTACAGGTTGAGCACCCAGTTACAGAAATGGTCACCGGGCAAGACTTAGTAAAATGGCAACTAATGGTCGCTAGTGGCAGTGAGTTGCCCCTTACCCAAGCTGAAGTGCGTATTCATGGCCACGCCTTTGAAGCTCGTATTTATGCTGAAGATCCCCGCAATGAATTTTTACCCGCGTCAGGCAAGTTAACCTTCTTGCGCGAGCCGGATCAAAACCGTCATGTACGCATTGATTCAGGCATTCGCGAAAATGATGTCATTAGTAACTTTTACGACCCAATGATTTCAAAACTGATTGTCTGGGACGAATCTCGCCCCCGCGCACTGCAGCGCTTAACCCACGCATTAAGCTCGTATCAAATCAGCGGCCTTAAACACAATATCGAGTTCCTCGCTAATATTGCTGAGCATAAAGCCTTTTCAGACGCCAATTTTTGTACCGACTTTATCGAGCGCTATTCCGACAGTTTAATTGGCAATGTTACTGATGAGTCAGACAACGCACTGGCATTAGCGGGGCTTTATCAAGTATTAGCTCGCCAGCAAACGGCAAAATCCACCGCCACCAACAGCCACGACCCTTACTCACCGTGGGGACAAGTTAGTGGCTTTAGACTCAATAGCGCCAGTGTGCATCATGTTGCCCTACTCAGCGACAGCAGTGACGAGCAGCAATTGCACAATCTCGTCATCACCGATTTAGGCGATGCACTGCATCTTAACCTTAACGGCCAAGCATTATCGCTTGCAGGCACCATTAAAGATGACATGCTGCAGGCTGAAATTAATGGCCATAAAAGCAACATTCCCGTCAGCCATCAAGGTGATGACTTTACCTTGTTCTTACCGAGCGGCAGCTATCACTTTAAAGCGATATTAGCCCAAATAGCTGAAGACACCATTGATAGCGCCGACAAATTAAAAGCGCCAATGAATGGCACTGTGGTCACTCACTTAGTTGAGGTGGGCGATAGCGTCACTGAAGGCCAAGGCTTATTAGTGATGGAAGCGATGAAAATGGAATACACCATTGAAGCGCCATTTGATGGTGTGGTCAGTGAATTTTACTTTCAAAGCGGCGAGCTCGTCACCGATGGTGCCCAACTGCTAAATGTCGAGCCAACAACACTTGATGTCACAGCGCCTGAATCTGCTGACTCGGAGGCATAAATGTTACCGAGCAATCTCCCGACTCAGGTCAGTATTTTTGAAGTTGGTGCCCGTGACGGACTGCAAAATGAAACCACGGTCTCTATTGAAAACAAAATTACTCTTATTGAGCAGTTAGCCGCTGCCGGTGTTAATCGTATTGAAGCGGCCAGCTTTGTTTCACCTAAGTGGGTGCCACAAATGGCCGACTCAGGTGATATTTTACGGCAAATTAAGCGTAAACAAGGCGTGGTCTACTCTGCCCTCACCCCAAATTTAAAAGGGCTGGAACTTGCCCTTGACGCTGGCGCAGATGAAGTGGCCATCTTTGGCGCCGCATCAGAAAGCTTCAGCCAACGCAATATTAACTGCTCGATTGACGAGTCAATCGCCCGCTTTGAGCCAGTCATGGCGCTCGCTAAAGCGCGAAACATTAAGGTACGCGGTTATGTTTCCTGTGTACTGGGCTGCCCCTATGAAGGCGAGATAAAGAGCACAGAAGTGGCCCGCGTGTCTGAAATACTTTACAAAATGGGCTGTTACGAGATCTCCCTCGGAGACACCATTGGTGTTGGCACGCCACTAAAAGCCCGTAAGATGGTTGAAACCGTCGCTAATTTAGTGCCTGTCGATAAACTGGCGCTACACTTTCATGACACCTACGGCCAAGCATTAGCCAACATTCAAGCCTGTTTAACCACAGGCGTAAGCGTAATTGACTCATCGGTCGCAGGCCTTGGCGGCTGCCCTTATGCCAAAGGCGCATCGGGTAATCTCGCCACTGAAGATTTAGTTTATATGCTCCATGGCATGGGCATAGAAACTGGCATTGATTTACACAAACTTGCCCAAGCAGGCAATCAAATCAGCCAAGTATTGGGCCGCACCACAGGTTCAAAAGTCGCCCAAGCGCTAACGGTATAGGCCATTGTTTAAAGTCAGTGCTTAATAGCGCACATTAAAACGATATAAATTTGCAAACCGCAAACTGAAAAGGACAAGATTATGGCAGGACTCAACAAAGTCGTTCACAGTTACCAAGAAGCCCTAAACGGCCTCAATAACGACATGACAATTATGGTCGGTGGCTTTGGCCTGTGTGGTATCCCTGAAGGCCTGATTAATCATATGGTGACCACAGGCGTAACTGGGCTTACCGCAATTTCAAACAACGCTGGGGTTGATGATTTTGGTTTGGGCTTATTGTTAAAGCAGCGCCAAATTGCCACCATGATTGCCTCATACGTGGGTGAAAACGCCACTTTTGAACAGCAAATGCTATCAGGTGAGTTAAATGTCATCTTAACCCCACAAGGCACCTTGGCTGAAAAAATTCGTGCTGGCGGAGCGGGTATCCCAGCCTTTTTCACTGCAACTGGTTACGGCACGCCAATCGCTGATGGTAAAGAAACCCGTGAAATTAAAGGCCGTCATTATGTGCTTGAAGAGTCACTAACCGCCGATTTCGCCTTAGTTCGTGCATGGAAAGCCGATACCATGGGTAACTTAATCTTTCGTAAAACAGCGGCTAACTTTAATCCTATGATGGCTACCGCAGGCAAAATTACCGTGGTAGAAGCGGAAGAAATTGTCCAGCCGGGCGAGCTAGACCCAAACCATATTCATACCCCTGGTATTTATGTTGATCGGGTGATTCAAGCAAGTTTTGAGAAACGTATTGAGCAGCGCACCGTTAAACCTCAACCTGACAACCAAGCATAAGGAGCAAGATCATGGCTTTATCAAGAGAACAACTTGCTCAACGTGTAGCGCAAGAAATGCAAGACGGCTTTTACGTTAACTTAGGTATCGGTATTCCGACCTTAGTGGCTAACTACATTCCTGCAGGCATGAGCGTGATGCTGCAATCTGAAAACGGCCTATTAGGTATGGGCGAGTTCCCAACTGAAGACACCATTGACGCCGACCTCATCAACGCAGGTAAGCAAACAGTCACCGCAGTTGATGGCGCATCATTTTTCTCATCGGCTGAAAGCTTTGCCATGATCCGTGGCGGCCATGTCGATTTAACCGTGCTCGGCGCTTTTGAAGTTGATGTAAACGGCTCAATCGCCTCTTGGATGATCCCAGGTAAATTGATTAAAGGCATGGGCGGCGCCATGGATTTAGTGGCAGGCGCTGACAATATTATTGTCACCATGATGCATGCTGACAAAAAAGGTAACTCTAAGTTATTACCTTTATGCGAGCTGCCATTAACCGGCTACGGCTGCATTAAACGTGTCATGACAGATTTAGCCTTTATGGAAATCAAAGACGGCGCATTTCACTTATTAGAACGTGCTCCAGGTGTGAGTGTTGAAGAGATTCAATCTAAAACTGCAGGTAAGTTGGTTGTGCCAGAGCATGTACCAGAAATGGTGTTTTAACTTCTAGCCAAAAGTTAATTTATTGGCCTTTTAAAAATCAAAAGCGAGCTTCATTGGAGGTTCGCTTTTTTGTTTGGTGTGATTTAAGTTTTATTTGAGAGTGCACCAAACTGCGTTTGGATTGATTGAGGTTTAAAAGATTAACGTCGTGGCGCTTCGCCCACACCAGACGAAAGGGAAACAACAGCATTTCCCTTCTCGATATCCCTTGCCGCTCCAACGAAGTTATTCTGAAAAGCGAATAAGCTGCGCCCTTATTCGAAAATAACTAACGCTTACGATGGGGCGTCCCTTCCCCCCGAAAGCTAGCCAGACATCCATGTCTGGACTTACGCTATTTTCTTCAACAACCACAGCAACTTCGAATGGAGATTGTTGAATCGGCAGGTTTGTTTTTAATTAGATATTCAATTTACTTTACCTAAACTTATTTTCTTCACTTACTGCCTTCTAAATAAACTCTTCCGTATACATAATAAATATACATAATCCAACAGGTATCAATCACTATAAGAATCAACATTGGTGAAAATTTATCAAAGAAACCTAAGATTGCTGAATACAATCCAGTGGAAGCATAAACACATAAGAAAGTAAGTTTGAAATCTGCATCATATTTAAACAGTTTTATTTCTTCCTGTGAAAAAAGCACGAGTAAAAATATAATTCCACTTACAGCTCCGACTGCATAATGTCCCGAAAAAGTGAAAAATAGACTTCCTTGCATAAACATAATTGGAATTATCGACGACTGTATAAAAGAATAGGTATCTTGACGCTCACAGCCTTCATAAGGGTTTTCCATTTATATAATTCCTTTTAATAAGTCGAGGCTTCATTATTTACAGCAATATCAAGCCATGTATTTGTCACTCTATCGCAATACGTCAGGGACAGAGTAAGGATAAGTGGGGCGGAACAAACTTTCTCTATCCAACACCAAATGAACCTGCGGGCTCGACGGCTTCCTTTGTAAGACTTTAAATACGTAGAACTAATTTGCGTGATGGAGGCAAACCATTGCATTAATCATAAATAGCTTTCTGATATGTTGAATCAAAGCCAACTAATAATTTTTCGACATAAAGTAGATTAAGCTCATTTGGCTTGAAATTTTTCCTCGCCGATATTTTGTCTCTGTACTTAATCAGAGCTTCTTTATCTCGCATCAAAAATGCTATATTCGCATTCACAAAGTCATTCCACATTAAAGGAAAATCATCCAAATCTTCCTCAATATCGATGACAGAGTTTGCATAAACAATTGCAGCTTCATATTCACCATTAAAGGCTTTCATTTGCGCTAGATGCCACCTTAAAGAACTTTTATTGGATTGATTAGCAATTATATATAACTCTAAAAGTTCAGCAGCTTCTTTAAAGCAAAACATCTTCTCAAGTGGACGAAAACCGTTATTCTCAGTTTGATCGAACTCTTCATATGTAAAAGCTAACTCATTTTGAATTTTGCTTTTTAGCAAAATTTCACATTCATCAGCAAGTAAATCACTAGAGGTAATCAGCACTAACATGATAATTAATCTTTTAAGCATAAGTTTGAACCATATCCTTTGCTTCATAAACTTAACAATCTGATAAGACTATAGAATATTCACATTAGAGTAAACTAATTAGAAAATCTCCAATTTCACCTGCGGATTCAATTATCTCCGTTGGAAGTTGCTGAGGGCGTTGAAGAAAATAGCGTGAGCCAGACATGGATGTCTGGGTAGCTTTCGTTTGGCCATGGATGGCCTATCGAAAGCGTCAGCTATTTTCGAATAAGGCCGAAGGTGACAACTTCGCCGGAGCGGCATGGGATGGTTCTTAGAAAGAGTAAGAGGGGGATTGCTGTTGTTTCCCCTCTTGGTCGGGTGTGGGTGGATAACCCACGACGTTGATTTAATGTGGCGAAACGCCACGACTTTAGCAACCGTCAGGTTGTAATCAAATCAAAGTAAACTAATCCAAACACTACAATGCTGATGATTAATCTCAGCAGTTATAAAGTACTAATATTAATCATCACGGGTTAGCACTTCTAATAATTCAATTTCAAAGAATAGATCAGAATTAGGCGGGATTTTATCGCCAATTTTGCGCTCGCCATAACCAAGGTGAGCAGGGACTGACAGTTTACGTGTTCCGCCGACCTTCATTGGGTTGTCCCCAATAATACCTTGATACCAACCTTGGATAACCCGTTTAGCGGTGATCACCACTTGAAATGCTTCTGAGCTATCAAATACGCTGCCATCGGCTAATTTACCGGTATATTTACAGGTGATTAATGCACCTTTTTCTGCGGCTTTGCCTTCACCAACCGTGATGTCGGTAATATTAAGTTCTGCAAGGGAGGTCATACGAATGCCTTTTCTATAAAATAATGTCGCTATGATAACAGCAAATTGACTCAATTCAGATGCTAAAAATAACTCATAGTCAGTATTTTGCAGCGTTTTTCATCGCTAAATGCTGTTGTAAACATGCTTAGATACTGCCAAACGTTTTTAGCCTATCTTCATTGTCGCTGGGGTAATGACCGCCATTGTTAAATAAGTGGGATCAAGAAAAATGGTTCTTAGAAAAGTAAGAGGCGGATTGCTGTTGTTTCCCCTCTTCGTCGGGTGTGGGTGGATAACCCACGACGTTGACTTTAGCAACCGACAGCTTGTAATCCTGCCACTAACTCTCAATCACCAATCACCAATCACCAATCACCAATCACCAGCTATCAAGTTACATCCAATCAAACAAACCATCAAACAAACCATCAAACCATCAAAAATCAGCCACAAAAAAGGGAATACCTTGGCATTCCCTACTTCACTAACTCACTAGCTAAAGCTTTGATTACAACTTTAACCAAAACGATGGCAACAAATCTCAACTTAGCCATTCAATCGGCAGATTGAAAACCTAGAAGTGATATCTCACCCCAGCAATGGCTTCTAATTTCACTTTAACATCATCAAGTATATACAAGGTCGGTTGTGCTTCAGCAAAAAAGGTAAAACGCTCCACTTTAGCGTGAGCACCAAACACCGCTCTAGCACCTAACTGAATATCATCTTTATGTGAGTCAGCAATTTTACCCCCAAGGCCCCAATAAAAATTTGGGTTATCTTGGAAATTAAAGGTTCTATCCATAGTAAAAGATAACTCGTCAAATCCAACACCAATCTTGTAATCATCAATTTTGACATTGATACCTGAATCACTACCCACCATTAAACCCACTTGTGGCGCGGCGTTAACTGATGAACTGCTAAAAAGACTGAATAAAGCGATGAGGGTTAAAGCCAGTGTTACGGATCTCATGTGATACCTTGCTAGATGCTAAATGGGGCAACATCCTAGCGAGTTAGCACAAGGGAGTAAATCAATTTGTGCTAACTCAATGACAAAAAACACTATGTATTAAAAGTATCAAAAACAAAAAATGCTGCTTTTACAATGGCTTACTAACAGACTTATAACTCTTTCGCTGCATTATTACTAGCGGCATCAACTGATTTATTTACCGATAAACCTTGAAACTTTTCAGTAAAATTAATCAACTGCCCCGTCAATAAACTCATGCTGTAACCCAGCATAGCGCCAATTAACAATGGCGGTAATATTGCAGCAATATCGCCTCCCATGGCAAAAGTGACACAACAGCCAATAAATGCCCCAGGAATGAATGCCAGCTTTTGATAGCTTGCCTGTAAACACATTGCTGAGGTTGCGATAGCTGTAAAGAGGTAACCAAATGTCGGTGACACAAACAAGCTACTGCCAGCAATAATTAACCAGCCCCAAAATACACCTGATAAATTAGTGCTCATGGCCATGAACATACCTTTTATGCCTGATTCAGCCTGAGCAAAAAAAGTACTACAACTTAAAAAGCCAATCCAAGTAACTAACTGAAATACATCGGCCACACCAGCCCATAATCCCGCCAAAAGCCCTGCTGAAATGGCTATCTGCCAACGATGTTTCATAGTTTTCCCCTTGCACATAGTTTATAAAATAAAATGAAGAGTTCTTTAAAAAATACAATTGCGCATAATGTACGCTATTTGCAGCCTGAGTAAAAGTGATCACACACGTGTTTTAATTAATTGCCCACCTGCCGCAACCACAGCGTTAGCACTATATTCAATATTAGTGATTCAAAATAAACTATTAACCACAATGAAAATTAGGAACGGTTAACGGCTTCGTACAAAAAAACAACAAATAATCAAAATCTTGCAGTCTGCAACTGCTACAAGAAAGTGATAACCATCAAACTTTAGTAACAAATTACCCTCTAATTTGTAGATATTTGTATCTTCATGCTTCAGCCGACATTTATCACCACTGGAGTCCATTAGTCTGGTTATATTAGACATAATGATATCAATGAGGGCTTTAATGAAATCCACTCTCTCAACCTCAAGGTTAGACCTTGCAACCAATAGCCTCGACTGGGTTATGGGTCAAACGATTAAACGCTCTTTAAGCTTGAAAAATGCGGTTGAAGTTGATGTTGACGCCAAAGACTATATCCCTGAACAACCCATCGAAACCCTCTATATTCACATTCCTTTTTGCCATACTTTATGCCGTTTTTGCTCATTCCATAAAATCAAATTTGTTGAAGGCATTGCCAGAGAGTATTTCAAAGCCCTGAGAAAAGAAATTAGAGAAGTTATTGCCAAAGGCTATACCTTTAACCGGGTTTATATTGGCGGTGGTACTACGACCATTTTAGAAGATGAGTTGATTAAAACCATCGAGATGATTAAATCGATCACCACGGTACGCGAGGTCTCTTGCGAAAGCGATCCAATCTACTTTAAAGAAGGCAATCCACATTTACTTAAAGGCTTAGTGGATAGAATGTCCATTGGGGTGCAAAGCTTTGACGATAAGATTTTAAAAGCCAGTGGCCGTTTTGAAAAGTTTGGCTCGGGATTACAGCAAGCTGAATACGTTAGCCGCGCCATTGAGGTCATCCCCACTGTAAACCTCGATATGATGTATGGCTTTAAGGTGCAAACGCCTGAGTCAATTGCTTGGGATCTTGAGCAAACGATTCGCTTAAGCCCTGATCAAATTACTACTTATCCACTGACTATCGGCATTGGTAAAAACCGTAAAAAAGCAGGTAGCCTTGCAGGTGAGCCTAATGAGCTTTGGCCGCAATTTCTAGCTGTTAAACAAGCGTTAGGTGACAAGTACATAATGGAGTTCCCATGGACATTTAGCCGTAATTTTGGCCAACCAGTTGAAAACAAATATGTGCTCGACGGTGAAGATTGCTTTGGGGTTGGCTCTGGTGCCTTTGGCCGCTTTGGCGAGCAATTCAACATTTCCAGCTTTGATATCCCAACCTATATTGAGCGTATCAATGCCGGCCATAGTGGTACCTGTTATACCAAACCTCTTGAGCAAAAAGCGCTAATACAACATCACTTAATGATGATGATGGGTCATGGTGTATTAGATAATCAACAATTTAAAGCCCATACTGGTAAAACATTGTGGCAGGCATTTCCCTTAGAAATGAGTTACTTGCATGCAGCTGGAGCAATAAAGAAACAAGGCAGTAACTACCGCACTACCACTGAAGGGCAATTTATTGCGCTGAAAATGTTCTCCGGTTTCTTAGCGGGAATGGACTATCTGCGCGAGCAAGCAAGGGAGTTGCCGTTATCACAACAGCAAGACCGCGAATTAACTGAATCAGTACTTACGTGCACTAACTAAATGCTATAACTAGGGCGATAAACGTGGTTTTGAGTTAAACTTTAGCAGCCATTGCCACAATACTGAATCGATGTAGCATTCACAGGGATGTGAGTGCTAGTTTCAAATCAATCACTCAAATCAATCACTCAAATCAGCTTTAATTCAAAACTAGCTCAATACAACCCATTGACTATATTACCTATTAGCATAATAGAAGCACATCAATCTCACTTTTCAATAGCCATCCACATTCAATAACGACACCTGACGCTATAATTGCCGCTGTAAAGTTAACAAACCGCCGATAAATAATTACTGAGTTTTTGCTCAAAGTTAGTTATGGTTAAACACCTGTTTAATTCTTGAACATCAATTCTGTCACTATGCGAGTAAGCACAGAAATATCATAAGAAAGGATCCTATTATGCCGATTTATCAAGCCCCCCTTAGAGATTATCAATTCATATTATCTGAATTACTTAATATTTATCAGCAACCTAACTTATCAGGTTTTGATGAAATCGACCCTGAGCTTGCTGATGCTATTTTGCAAGGCGTGGCCGATTTCACTACCGAGATTATGTTGCCGCTTAATGCTTCAGGTGATCTTGAAGGTTGTCAGCTTGTGGATGGCAAAGTGATTACCCCAAAAGGATTTAAACAGGCGTATAAACAATACGTTGATGATGGTTGGGCCACATTAACCTGTGATCCTGAATATGGCGGTCAAGGCTTACCCGAAGTTATTGGCACCTTTGCCACCGAAATGAAAACCGCCACCAATATGGCCTTTGCCATGTACCCAGGGTTAACCCATGGTGCTTACTCAGCTATCCACGTTCATGGTAGTGATGCACTGAAACAAAAATACCTTGCCAAGCTGGTCAGTGGTGAGTGGACTGGCACCATGAACTTAACTGAGTCTCATGCTGGCACTGATTTAGCTTTACTGCGCACTAAGGCAACCCCAGCTGCAGATGGCCAATTTGCCATTAGCGGTGAAAAAATATTTATCTCATCTGGTGATCATGATTTAGCGGAAAATATCATTCACTTGGTATTAGCTAAATTACCTGACGCTCCAGAAGGCGTTAAAGGGATCTCATTGTTTGCGGTACCTAAGTTTATGGTTAACGATGACGGCAGTTTGGGTGAAGCTAATAGTTTATCTGCCACCGGTCTTGAACATAAAATGGGTATTCATGGTAACTCCACCTGTGTGATGCATTTTGATAATGCTCTAGGTGAATTAGTCGGCGCACCTCATCAAGGTTTAAAGGCAATGTTCACCATGATGAATCAAGCCCGCTTAGGCGTCGGCATTCAGGGTTTAGGCGTGTCTGATATCGCTTATCAAAACGCATTGGAATATGCTAAAGGTCGCATTCAAGGCCGCGCGTTATCTGGTGCTAAACAACCAGAGCAAGCCGCTGACTCTATTTTAGTTCATGGCGATGTGCGCAGAATGCTGTTGTCGCAAAAAGCATTTAATGAAGGCACCCGCGCCTTAATGGGCCAGCAAGCGCTTTGGCTAGACTCTGCTGAGCGCCATACTGATCCCGCACAAGCAAAACAAGCTTCAATGCTGGCAGCGCTATTTACCCCAATAGTAAAAGGCTTTGTCACCGACCAAGGCTTTAAAGCCTGTGTTGATGCGCAGCAAGTTTATGGCGGCCACGGATATATTAACGAATGGGGCATGGAACAATTTGTCCGCGATATTCGCATTGCGATGATTTATGAAGGCACCAATGGCGTACAAGCATTGGATTTAGTTGGCCGTAAATTACTCTCAGATAAAGGCGCTGCACTGACATTGTGGTCAGGGATGGTTAAACAACTCATCCAAGAAAACAGCGCCAATGCAAACATGCAGCCTTACATTGCCGGCTTAATGGATGCGGCAGGCGATTTAGAAAAAGCCACTGGCTTTATCGTCAAATCTGCCAGCACTAATCCAGATATTATTGGAGCAGCTTCTATGGCCTACATGCAGTTATTTGGCATCACCACGCTGGCGTGGATGTGGACCCGTATTGCCGCCACCTCGTTTGCAGCTATTGAAGCTGGTACTGAAGAAACGGAGTTCTATAAAGGCAAACTTAAAACCGCTCAGTTTTATATGAGCTACTGGGGCAGTCAGACTCGAAGCTTACGTAAGCAAATTGAAGCAAGTAGCGAACATATTGCCAGCTTTGATGACGCGGATTTTTAATCGCTGATAACGATACATTCAAACTACGCCCTAATAATATCTGAGTTACTGGGGTAGCCAGGCTCGAAGTTTACCTAAGCAAATTGAAGCGAGTAGCGCATATTGCTAATTTTGATGAGGCGGATTTTTAACGCTGCTTTGTAAGTAACTACCAAAAACAAGTCCAAACAAAAACAGCGCCTATAAATCAATATAGGCGCTGTTTTATTTAAGAGTAACTCGTTAACTGCAACGAACTAGTCCCAAAGAAATTCTCTAAAATGCTTACGGCACACCGACTCGTAACTTTCGTTACCGCCAATGGCAACTTGCTCACCATCACGCATAGGCTTACCGTTGCCATCCAGTCTTAACACCATGTTGGCTTTACGGCCACAATGGCAAATAGTTTTAAGTTCTACCAATTTATCAGCCCAGGCTAATAAGTATTGGCTTCCGGTAAACAATTCACCTTGAAAGTCGGTTTTTAAACCATAGCACAGCACTGGAATATCAAAATTATCAACCACATGGGTTAACTGCTTAACTTGCTCTTTACTTAAAAATTGCGACTCATCAATTAATATGCAGTGCAGCTTTTGTTCAGCAAGTTGCTTTTCAATAAAATAAGCAAGGTTATCACCATCACTAAAAACATGGGCTTCGGTTTCAATACCAATACGAGAAGCCACTTTGCCAATACCATAACGATCATCAATTGACGCTGTCATGACTAAGGTATTCATTCCACGTTCACGGTAGTTGTACGATGATTGCAGTAGCGAAGTTGATTTACCTGCATTCATTGCAGAATAGTAGAAGTAGAGTTGCGCCAAAACGGTGTGTCCTTATGGTTATTTACCGTGGCAGTTTATCATTTTTTCAGCAGCGAAATAAGCGTTAGAATAGATAAACTCATGTCGGCATCACAAAAAATCATCTCTGTGCAGCTGCGCTTTTGAGCTAATCACCTCTCGCAGCAGTAATTACATGTTAAATCCAGTTAACATGTCACATTTATTAAACAGTTAACGTTAAAAAAGCCATCATAGTTCACGCTTTTTGTATTACTTCAGATACGATTAAGAAACAATTGATAGATTGTTTGAACAATAAAATATAATAGGAAGTCTAAACACTATGCATAAAACACTTGTTGCTGCAGCTATTGCTGCCACAATCGTCGTAGGTGGATGCTCAATCTCAAATACTGATACAACCCAAGCTGAAAACGTCACTATGATACAAGCAGATAATCCTTTTTTTGCTCCAAGCAGCTTGCAATATCAAACCCCTAATTTTGCTGACATAAAAAATGAGCACTTCTTACCTGCGCTTGAGCAAGGTATCAATGAGCATTACCAGCAAATCTTGGTTATTGCTAACAATCCAGCGCCTGCAACCTTTGAAAATACCATTGTTGCCATGGAAAAAAGCGGTGAACTATTAGGCCGTACATCGAAGGTTTTTTATAATTTAACCGGTTCAACAAGTAACCCTGAGCTACGTAAAATACAGGGCATTATGGCGCCTAAAATGGCAGCCCATTCTGACAACATTAATTTAAATGCTGCACTTTTTAGCCGCATTGAACAGATTTATAACAGCCGTGAAGGCTTAGAAATTAGCCCTGAAGCAAAACGCTTAATTGAAGTTTATCATCAACGTTTTGTTCTAGCGGGCGCTAAACTAACAGAAGCGCAAAAACAGCAAATTCGTGTATTGAATGAAGAGCAGTCAACCTTGACTAACGAATTCTCACAGCGACTAATGCGCTTAAGTAAAGAAATCGCCGTAGTCGTTGAGGATGAGTCAGAGCTTGCGGGTTTATCAGCAACCGCCATTAAATCAGCAGCCATTGATGCCAGTGCAGCAGGCCATGAAGGTAAATACTTACTTAGCATTACCAACACCACTCGTCAGCCTGTATTAGCCCAACTAGACAACCGTCAGTTACGTCAACAAGTATGGCAAGCATCTGCTAACCGCGGTTTAACGGGTGACAATGAAACCGCTTCTTTAGTGGCTCGTTTAGCGCAACTACGTGCCGAAAAAGCCCAATTACTGGGTTATGACAGTTGGGCAGATTACCGCTTAGCGCCACAAATGGCCAAAACCCCAGATGCGGTTTATAAGATGTTTGGCTCAATGGTGCCTGCTGTAGTTGAAAACACCCAAAAAGAAGCCGCAGACATACAAGCAATGATCACCAAAATGGGCGGCGACTTTACCCTTGAACCATGGGATTGGGCTTATTATGCCGAGCGTGTACGTAAAGAAAAATTTGATTTAGATGAGGCATCAATTAAGCCTTATTTTGAATTTAATCGTGTACTGGAAGATGGCGTGTTTTTCACTCTTAAAGAATTGTATGGCGTGACCTTAACACCAAGACCTGATCTGCCTGTTTATCACCCTGATGTAAAAGCGTATGAAATGTTTGATGAAGATGGCAGCAGTATGGCTATCTTTTATGCTGATTACTTTTCTCGTGAAGGTAAACGTGGCGGCGCTTGGATGAACTCGTTTGTGGGTCAGTCTGAGTTATTAAACAACAAGCCTGTGGTAGTTAATGTGATGAACATTAAGAAAGCCCCTGAAGGTCAGCCAACATTTGTGAGCTACAGTGAAGTCACCACCATGTTCCATGAAATGGGCCATGGTACCCACGGTATGTTCTCAAAAGTTACTTACCCATCACTTGCGGGCACCTCAGTATCACGTGACTTTGTAGAGTTCCCATCGACATTTGAAGAAGACTGGGCAGCGCACCCTAAAGTGCTGGCTAACTATGCTAAGCACTATGAAACAGGCGAAGTCATTCCTGAGGCACTACTAGAAAAATTACTTGAGTCTCGCAGCTTTAATCAAGGGTTTGACACCTTAGAGTATATGGCGGCAGCACTAGTTGATTTAGAGTGGCATTCACTTGCTGCTGATGTGCCATTACAAGATGTGGCGAGCTTTGAAGCAAGCGCCCTGAAAAAACACGGTGTTGACATTAAAGCGGTACCACCTCGTTACCGCTCAAGCTATTTTGCTCACGCTTTCCCGGGCGGCTACTCTGCAAGTTATTACGCTTACATGTGGAGTGAAATCCTTGCAGCTGATGCCTTTGCTTACGTACAAACTCAAGGCGGTCTAAACCGTGAAATTGGGATGAAGTATCGCAAAACCATTCGTGAAGTGGGTAACTCAGTACCACCAATGGATGCGTATAAAGCCTTCAGAGGTCAAGAGCCGACGACTGATGCATTACTTGAGCGTCGTGGTTTAAACTAACGCTATTAGAACCTTGTGGCTTAACATCATTTAAGTTTGGTTAAAGCTAATTTTATTTAGCACTTAAACTTAAATCCTAAAAATGCCGCTCATTTGAGCGGCATTTTTTTATCTCAATTTTCACCTAGATCCGAGTACGCTGATTAGCAGTACCTGTTAATCCCTATAATTGCTAACCCTTGCACTCACCATTGGCAGAAACAGTCATTCACTCACAGTGCTAATCGCTGCTTCTCTTCGCTAACAATAACTGCTGCATAAACAAAACATGTGAGCTTAAACCTTTGAGGTTCACTCTAGTGATTCGACTTAGATATTTAGCTTATATATACCACTTTATTATGCAGCCTTGATTTTAAAACATAAAAAATGCCGCTCATCTGAGCGGCATTTTCATACAAGTTAGCTATATCTAAAGTTCGCGATAAGCTTAAATCAAACCGAGTTAGCTTACGCTATTTAGTGATCAACTTCAGTCCAATAACGCTTAATACAAATAGCACACTACAGGTGACCAAGCCCATGGCCACTGACGCGGTAAAACCTAATACACCGTAGCCAATAATACTAATGACCGCCACGATTAACGCATAAGGTAATTGCGTCATTACGTGATCGATATGGTGACAACTCGCCCCCGTTGACGACAAGATAGTGGTATCTGAAATCGGTGAACAATGATCGCCAAATACTGCACCAGATAACACGGCTGCAAGCATAGGTAACATCATAGTGCTATCACTGCCCATCGCCATATCAGCTGCAATTGGCAACATGATACCGAAGGTACCCCAGCTGGTGCCGGTTGCAAATGCGGTTAGGCCTGCTAATAAAAATAATACTGCAGGTAGCATCGCAAATGGAATATTGCCTGTGGCTAAACTGGCCATGTATTTACCGGTTTCAAGGTTGCCAATAACCGTTGAAATCGTCCAAGCAAATAACAAAATATAAATGGCAGGTAGCATTGATTTAGCGCCAAGTTTGATGCCAGTGAACACCATAGGCAGAGCAATTTTTTGCTTCACAGTTAATACTAAGGTGACCGCTAACCCCACCAGTGAACCGTAAAATAGTGACGAGCTCACTTCAGTATTTTCAAATGCTCCTAAAATGCTAAAAGGTAAATCATTAGCTGATAATGCATCAGCGCCTGACGCCACCATGAAATAGAAGGTTGCCGCAACTAACACTAATATAGGTAAGAATAAGCCAATGATTTTACCGGTTTCCGCTTCTGGTAAATCGGCTGTGGCTCCTGGTGGTAAGCCTTTAGATTCGTCGAACAACTCACCCTTTTGGGCATTTTGTTCATGCTTACGCATTGGGCCAATATCTAAACCAAATAACGCCACACACACCAATAATAATAATGCAAAAATGGCATAAAAGTTCATTGGGATCATTTGCAGGAACACACTTAAATGCCCTGTATCAGCAAAGCCATGAGCCGTTAAAATCCCGCCGATCAGGGCGATAATGTACGCCCCCCAGCTTGAAACAGGCGAGATAACACAAATTGGTGCCGCTGTTGAATCCAATAAGTAGGCTAATTTAGCCCGTGAAATGTGGTAACGGTCGGTGATTGGACGTGCAATAGATCCCACCACAATACTGTTAAAGTAGTCATCAATAAACACTACAACACCAAGGAAGATAGTCATCAACTTGGCATCACGTTTATTGCGAATACGTTGATGAGCCCAATCAGCAAAGGCGCGAGCTGAACCACTTACCGTGATTAATGCCGTGATCATGCCCAAAATCACCAAGAAACCTAAAATTTGTAGGTTCCATGAATTGAGCGCGCCATCATCCCAAACTAGACCCGTGACGGTAGTCAGTAAATTTGAGGCTGCAGCGCTAACTGAAAAATCACCGAGTAAAAACACCCCGGTGATAATACCTAAGCCCAATGAAAGTAAGACTCGGCGAGTTAATACTGCGAGCAAAATAGCCACTACTGGTGGCAAAAGCGAGAGAGCCGAATCGGCGTAACTTGTTATCATCATTTCTTATAATTTCTTCGTTGAGTACGAATGGAGAATAACTGATAAGGCAAGTTTACGTTGAATACGTAAACGAAATTCTTTTCAGTAGCACTCCACAGTAATATCAATATCGTTGTCGATATATATTCTTCTACCCTTTCGGATAGAAATTACCATGACAGTGCAGTCCCTTTCGGTAACTGCCCCAATAAATGGTTTTGATAGAATCCATTTACTTCGGCACTAAATCCTTTCCGAATAAGTTATTGGCATCACCCAACTCACCCGTACTGATACTTAATGCACCTCTACTTATGCTAACAACAGAAAGGCTCTGTATATCAACACCCCATCATACAAACATAAGCAGTAGCATCATTGCCAGATAAAACTTGATTATCTTGTAATATATAACATCACAACTAAAACCGCGCACATTGACGCAGCACCAGTGTAACCTTTTATTAGCAAGGGTTCATATTTAACGCAGTGGTAATTTTTGCTCACTGATAGAACAGCACCGCAAATAACAACGCATTAGTATAAATTGGCAGCAACTATCTACGGAACATTAAAAAAGGCTTTTACCTCTCGGTAAAAGCCTTTTAGTGCCGTTTTTTATTAGTGGATATTAACTCACTAAAAAACTAGCGTAAGCCATAATCCTATTATAAAGAGCATTATTTAGGACTCTTATTTAGGGCTCTAATTAAGGACTATAGCAAATTAGTTAGCTCAGGGATCGCTTCAAACAAATCAGCTTCCAGACCATAATCTGCAACCTGGAAAATCGGCGCTTCAGGATCTTTGTTGATTGCCACAATGACTTTAGAGTCTTTCATACCAGCAAGATGCTGAATAGCCCCTGAGATACCTACAGCAATATACAGATCAGGTGCGACAATTTTACCAGTTTGACCTACTTGTAAATCATTCGGTACAAAGCCAGCATCAACAGCTGCGCGCGAAGCACCAACAGCAGCAGTTAATTTATCAGCAAGCGCTTCTAAAATAGCAAAGTTCTCACCACTGCCCATACCGCGGCCGCCGGAAACAATCACCCCAGCACTGCCAAGCTCAGGACGCTCTGATTCAGTTAATGTTTGCGAAACAAATTCTGCCGCTGCTGTGGCAACAAAATCAACCATAACCGCTTCTGCACTGCCGTCATTGGTTGCGGCATCAAAAGCACTGGTTCGTACTGTTAGCACTTTAACCGCATCTAAACTTTGCACTGTCGCTAATGCCGAGCCGGCATAAACAGGACGCACGAAGGTATCTGGGCTTACAACTTCAATCACTTCAGAAATTTGCGCCACATCTAATAACGCCGCGACTCGTGGCAGGGTATCTTTACCGACACTGCTAGCCGCAGAAATAATATGTTCGTAATCACCTGCAAGGTTAACCACTAACTGTGAAAGGTTTTCTGCTAGTTGCGCTTGATACACAGCATTATCAGCAACTAATACCTTGCTTACGCCTGTTAATGCTTGCGCTGCGGTAACTGCTGCAGCGCAATCACTACCAGCAACTAACACATGCACATCACCACCAATGGCAACCGCTGCGCTTACTGCTTTAGCGGTATCTAATTTTAAGCTTGCGTTATCATGTTCAGCTAATACTAAAATAGTCATAATTAGATCACCTTCGCTTCATTTTTTAACTTTTCAACTAATTCAGCCACTGAATTCACCATGATGCCAGCTTTACGCTCAGCTGGAGGGGTGACTTTTATAATGGTTTGATGTGCTTTTAAGCTTACGCCTAAATCATCAATTGAAAGTGTCTCTAATGGCTTACGCTTAGCTTTCATAATATTAGGTAATGATGCGTAACGAGGTTCATTTAAACGTAAATCAACCGTAACCACCGCTGGTAATGGCATTTTTATTGTTTGTAAGCCGCCGTCAATCTCACGGGTTACTTCTGCACTGTCTGCCGTTAATGTTAGCTCTGATGCAAACGTTGCTTGAGGCATATTCGTTAATGCAGCTAGCATTTGACCGGTTTGGTTATTGTCGCCATCAATAGATTGCTTACCAAATATCACTAATTCTGCTTGTTCTTTTTCTTGAACCGCTTTTAAAATTTTAGCAATCGATAACGGCACTAACTCGTCATCAGTCAGGACATGAATAGCACGGTCGGCACCAAGCGCCATCGAGGTACGTAATTGTTCTTGAGCATTTTTAGCTCCAATAGTGACCACAACAATTTCCGTAACACTTCCTGCTTCTTTCAATCTTACAGCTTCTTCAACTGCAATTTCACAGAATGGGTTTAACGCCATTTTCAAATTAGCAGTATCAACATTTGTGTTGTCAGCGTTTACTCTGACCTTCACATTTGCATCGACTACGCGCTTTACAGGCACCAATACTTTCATGGGATTTCCTTTTACACCTTCAATGTATGTGGACGGCACATTGGTTTTAACCAATGTAATATGGCTCAACTTTACGGCCTGTTAACGTTAACGTCAACCTAAGTCAAACACTTGTTTATATTTTTTTTGGCTCAATGTGCGCTTAAAAGAACTGACATCTGCACAATTTATATTAAATAAGGTACCTAAAAGGTAGATTAATTAATTTTTATCTACTTATTGATGATTTTATTTGATCCATTCAGATTTAGTTTCTATTATTAATGACTATTCAAGTAAACTTATTTTTTTACTATTAAATATTGTGCTTTATTGACATGCTTAATGGTCAATTAAATTTGACACTCCAATGCTAAATAATTAAGCAATGTAGCGATTTTGATAGGTATTCTTTAATCTCTAAAGCATTACTTGAAAACTTATTATTTAATAACCATTAGGATGCACATTGATATGAGTGACTTTTTAGAAATACTAACCCATGGTCGTCGTTTTAAAGCTGCAGTTAAAGAGTTGTCTGTAGAAGATTTACGTGAGCTTTCAGTAAAGCTTGAAAAAATCATTACAGAAAGAGAAGAAGACGAAAAAGCAGAACAAGAAGCCAATGCAGAAAGAAATGCACGCATTGCTGAAATTCTAGCGCAAATTGAAAACAGTGGTTTATCAATTGAAGACTTAGGTGAAGTATCAATTAAGCCTGCACCAAAAAAACGTGCGCCGCGCCCTGCTAAATACCAAATTGAAGTTGATGGCGAATTAATCCAGTGGACGGGTCAAGGCCGTATGCCAACTGTGTTCAAAAACCAAGTTGATAATGGCAAAACAATGGAAGACTTCTTAATTCCTGGTATGGAATAACACTTGCTGTTTTGACATCCTTCATATAGAAAAAGCTTACTTTGGTAAGCTTTTTTCTTATCTGTATTCTATTCCCACCTGCTAGCAAGCATTGTAAACTATACTACATTCACCTCTTTTGAATTAGGCTTTACTATGAACGTTTCTCGTCCTGTTTTTTCTTTAGCTATAAGCTCAGCAATATTATTATCTGGTTGTGCTAGTGAATACACTTTTAATAGTAACCTAGACACTAAGGCAATTGATGACTATTTCAAACCTGGAAATGTGGTTCTATATAAAGAGAACCAACGCCCTAAAGGGTCATTTGAGGTGTTAGGCCTAGTTGAAGGTGAATCATGCCAACAAACTGCTGATGGGGTTCCTGCAAGCATTGCAGATGCGAGAACCGATGCACGAAAACAGGCGGTCGAGCTAGGTGCCAATGGGCTAATGATCAAAAAATGCCTATTAACAGAACAACAGGTCGACAGCTGCTACAGCCAAGCAATTTGTGTCGGCCAAGCAATTAAAACCGCTACTGAGCAGTAGATACTTGTTAATAATTTAGTATTAGAGCAACCGACTATTAATGGCTAATGGTCAAAGAAATTAAACCATCAGGCTAGGTGTCTAAGTCATTTTATTTATGCTGTTATCCGAAGCATTTTAAAGACATTAACACCCGCTTTGCTTAAAACCTTACATTGGCTAATGGCTCTTTAGTATTAAATTAACAAAGCATTGAACATTTATTCGGTTCAATGCTTGATTATGCCCCCTCTTAATTTATTAGTAACAACACTTGACGGTTTCTTAGACATGAAAACAGATCCTAACGCGCAAAACTTTAGCTCTCAAATAGAGGCCGTCGGGTATTGTCGTACCCCTTACAAACAAAAGTTTGGTATCCCAAGACAACCAGGGTTGGTAAATATTAAAGGTGTTATTGAATTAGCCCCTCAAGTCAATAACCTTGATGCGGTTAGAGGTATTGAACAATATTCACACTTATGGCTGCTTTTTTGTTTTCATGAAAACCTACAGCAAGGTTGGAAAAATACCGTCAGACCACCAAGATTAGGTGGCAATGAAAAGTTAGGCGTATTTGCCACCCGCTCTACATTCAGACCTAATGGTATTGGCCAGTCAGTGGTTAAATTGCATAAGGTTATTCAGAAAAATGGCAAAGTTTGTCTTGAAATATCCGGCATGGATTTATTAGATGGTACCCCCATTATTGATATAAAACCTTATATTCCATTTTCTGACTCAATAGAAAGTGCGACAGGTGGCATCGCTCAAGATGCGCCAAAATTAATTGATGTACAATTTTCAAGCTTGGCAAAAGCGCAAATTGACGCCCACTCATCTAAGCTCAATAACAGTGATTTAATTCAACTTATTACTGACGTGTTAGCTCAAGACCCTCGACCTGCTTATAAAAAAGCCAAAGCAGATCCAAAATTATATCAAGTGGCCTTATATGATATTGATATTTTTTGGACCGTCACTGAGCAGCAGATTAATGTTATTGAAATTAAACCCACCAGCGTTGGTCAAAACTAATATGAAGTCTGATTTGAACAGCACCCTTGATACAAACAAAAGTCCTGATTATCAAACTCAGCATAAAAAACGTTTATCTTGGATGCCGTGGTTGTATTTTTCCTTAAAAGACAAACAATTTACCTGGGCTAAACCCTGGCAAGATGAAGTTCAGCAACAATTTGAGCAGCTTGAAACCATTAAGTTTGGTCAGCAGTGTTTTATCGCCCCCGAAGCCAATGTGTTTGCAGAGCCTGGGCGCAATATAACTATGGGAAATCAATGCATGATTGCCGCCGAGGTGTTTTTACATGGGCCGATAACCCTAGGCAATGAAGTGGCCATTAATCATGGCTGCTCTTTTGATGGCGGTCGCTGCGGCATCACCATTGGTGATAAAACCCGTATCGCCAATAACGTCACGATTTATGCTTTTAACCATGGCATGTCAGCAGAGCAAGATATCTATCAACAACCCAGTCAATCAAAGGGTATTGTCATTGGCCGTGATGTATGGATTGGCGCCCAAGCTGGCATTGTTGATGGGGTTACTATTGGCAACCAAGCCATTGTTGGCATGGGTAGTATTGTGACCAAAGATGTTCCCGAATTTGCGATTGTTGCCGGTAACCCTGCCAAAATCATTGGCGACCGACGCGATAAATAGTTGCTTTAATTTATCGCCCATATCATTTTGCCATAGCCCTATGGCTATCTTTGTCAGGTATCGCTTAATTATCTGGTGACTTCATCGTTACAGGTGATAAAATGTCGCACATTAATAGCTACTAAGTGGACATTGGGAATGCGAGTTAGCAAGTACCTGCTTTCAACACAAAAAGAAACACCTGCAAATGCAGAAGTCATCAGCCATCAATTGATGTTACGTGCCGGCTTTATCCGTCGTAATGCATCAGGCCTTTATTCATGGTTACCGAGTGGTTTACGTGTATTACGTAAAGTCGAAGCCATTGTTCGTGAAGAAATGAACAAAGTCGGTTCTATTGAAATTTTGATGCCCCTAGTACAGCCGGCCGATCTTTGGGTTGAAACAGGACGTTGGGAAAAATTTGGTCCTGAATTGCTCCGCTTCCAAGATCGTCATAACCGCGACTTCGTTTTAGGCCCAACCCATGAAGAAGTGATTACTGATTTAGTCCGTAAAGAAGTGAGCTCTTATAAGCAATTACCACTGACATTATATCAAGTACAAACAAAATTCCGTGATGAAGTCCGTCCTCGTTTTGGCGTGATGCGTGCACGTGAATTTTTGATGAAAGATGCCTATTCTTTCCATTTAACCCAAGAGTGCATGGATAAGACTTATGCAGACATGCATCAAGCATACTGCAACATCTTTAATCGTATGGGTCTTGCTTTCCGTCCTGTTATTGCTGACACGGGTTCAATTGGTGGTAGTACCTCACATGAGTTCCATGTTCTTGCTAACAGTGGTGAAGACTTGATCGCTTATTCAACTGAAAGTGATTATGCCGCAAACATTGAAAAAGCAGAAACTGCAGCACCAACTGGCACATTAGCCGCACCAACACAGGAAATAACTGTCGTTGATACGCCAAATGCCAAAACCATTGCTGAATTAGTCGAGCAGTTTGAACTTGAAATAACTAAAACAGTTAAAACCTTGATTGTTAAGGGCGCAACTGAAGATGCACCATTGGTAGCATTAGTTATTCGTGGCGATCATGAGTTAAACGAATTAAAAGCTGAGAAGCATGAGCTCGTTGCCTCACCACTTGAGTTTGCCACTGATGCTGAAATGGTTGCAGCTGTAGGTGCAGGTCCAGGTTCAATCGGCCCTGTAGGCCTTGAAATGCCTATTATCATTGACCGTGACGTCGCGCTAGTGAGCGACTTTGCTGCTGGTGCTAACCAAGAAGGTAAGCATTACTTTGGCATCAACTGGGAGCGCGATTTACCAATGGCACAAGCGATGGATATTCGTAACGTGGTTGAAGGTGAAGCAAGCCCAGATGGTAAAGGTGTTTATGCGTTTGCACGTGGTATTGAAGTCGGTCATATCTTCCAACTTGGTACTAACTACTCAGAAGCAATGGGCGCAACCGTACTTGATGAAAACGGTAAGTCAAAAGTGATGCAAATGGGTTGTTATGGCGCTGGTGTTAGCCGTATCGTTGCCGCTGCAATCGAGCAAAACCATGATGACCGCGGTATGAAGTTACCTGAGTCACTGGCGCCGTTCACTGTGGGGATTTTACCGATGAATATGCATAAGTCTCATCGCGTAAAAGACATGGCTGAGCAGCTTTACGCAGACTTAAGTGCCCAAGGCATTGAAATCTTATTAGATGACCGTAAAGAGCGCCCAGGCGTGATGTTCAATGACATGGAGCTAATTGGCTTGCCTCATGTAATTGTTATTGGCGATCGTAATATCGATGCTGGCGTGTTTGAATATAAAAACCGCCGCACTGGTGAAAAACAAGATATCCCGTTTGATCAGATTGTCGACTTTATCAAGTCAGCAATTAATGGCTAATCATTCGCTTTAAAACTATGCCGTAAAAAACGCACCTTTTAAGGTGCGTTTTTTTTGGTTTTCATTTCATATTTTACATGTAACTACTGTCGATTATGTTATTTTGATTGGTATAACCAGTTATTGCTATACATACTGATATCATCAGCTTATCAAACAGAGGAGAGCATAGTTGTCAGATTCAATTGCACTGGTATTAGGTGGCGGTGGCGCACGGGCTGCGTATCAGATTGGCGTGTTAAAAGCGCTAGTTCAGCTTTATCCGCGTAATCATCATATCCCGTTTGATATTCTAAGTGGTAGCTCAGCAGGTGCAATTAACGCAACGTCATTAGCTACCCATGCCTCTTGTTTCCATTTAGGGGTTCGCAAACTTGATTGGGTTTGGCGGCACTTTGAAACCCATAAAGTCTACAGTTCATCGTTTTGGAATGTATTAAAACACTTATCAAAAATGGCCTTAAAAGGGCTACAAAGTGATAAGGTCAATACCGAAGCGGGCAGCCTGCTTGATAATCAGCCATTACGAAAACTACTGAATCAATTAATCGATTTTCAGCGTATTGAACGCAACATCGGTAGTGGCGCTTTAAAGGCCATTAGCTTAGATGCATCAAGTTACAATGACTCATATTCCTACAGTTTCTATCAAGCTAGCCATCATATTAACGACTGGCAACGGGCAAGAAGACAAGGTACCCGCACCACATTAACCACAGATCATTTGATGGCGACCTCAGCTATCCCATTGGTTTTTCCATCGGTAAAATTAAAACAAGCCTATTTTGGTGATGGCTCAGTACACCAATTGTCGCCGTTATCCAGCCCGATACATCTAGGAGCCAGAAAAATTATGGTGATCAATCTAGATAGCCCTCATAAACAAAGGCACAGTGATATAGATGCTCACCCAAAAACAGCAACCATTGCAGGTCATTTACTGGATACCATTTTCTCAGACACTTTAAACAGTGATTTAGAACGCTTAGAGCGGATAAACAGCACCTTAGACCTTATTCCACCCGCCGATGCTAAGCTGGTTAATTTGCGTAAAATTGACACCTTAGTCATTAAGCCCAGTGAAGATTTAAGTGTTATTGCCGCGCGCTACTTTCAAGACTTACCTCTCGCCATCAGAATATTATTGAAATTTATTGGCATTAATCGTCAATCAGACTCAAGTATCGCGTCATACTTATTATTTGAAAAATCCTACACCAGTGCCTTAATTGATCTCGGTTATAAAGACGCTATGAACCAAATGGATACCATCAAAACCTTTTTTGAACTGGAAACCTAAATAGGCTTCTTGGCTAAATGATTAGTGCAGCACGACTCACTTTGAGATGAACTCACTGCCAAATACGCTGCTATTACAAATAATAAAAAGCAAGTTGCCACGCAACTTGCTTTTTTGGTGGAGAGTGTTTCCACAGGTGCCGCTTAATAAGTATTAGAAGCGTGAAGTGCCACCAATATAGAAACCATCTTCAAAAGCACGATCTGAACGACCATCATACTGGAAGGTCATATTTCTATAACCGAAAAAAACCGCCATATTAGGGTTAAAGTCATACTGCACTTTTCCACCTAATTCGGTGTAACCATCGACATCCGAAAAAGACAATACTGACGGCGCATAATAAGCATCAGCATGCAGCGATATTTTATTGCCTAGCGCAAAGCCATAGTGTCCACCGACGGCAATGACACTGCCATTAGGACTATTATCAAACCAAACACTGGATAACTTAGGGCCAATTTCAATTGAATGCGGACCAGTTTGATGGGTCATATGCATGGCAAACTGCGCCAAATTACCCTTTTTATCTGAATACACATAACCGGCTTCAAGATTAACATTAGGGTTAATATTGGTCTTAATGTCAGCAGATACCACGTGCTCACTGAGCCCTAAAGAAAACTCAGTAGCATTAACATTGACGCAAAACACACTCGCTGCAATAACAGCCATCATTTTTTTATTCATTTATAACCTCAAACCTAAGTGCTTATGGGCCAAGATTATACTGAGCTAATTAAATAGTCTTTATAAAAAGGCCTAACACGAGCGCCTAGATGGATTAACACACAATTAAACCACAACCAAGTTACAATAAATAAGAGTTAGCAATACCTGTAAGTTAATATATCAAGTCGCGGTTGAGTATAACTTAATCGGTAAAATTAACTGCTCTCGTTGATGGCAAGCCCAGATCAGCTTATGCGTTTATTAAATCCGTATTTTAAATTGTGCACAATCCAATTTGCAGTTATGATAAAACTTAAAAGTATTATTATCGTTTTAGGAGTTGACCATGAGCCAAACATTTTATCAGCAAAGCGCAGTAGACATTCAAGGTAACACTGTATCCATGGATCAATTTAAAGATCATGTGGTATTGGTTGTTAACACCGCTAGCGAATGCGGCTTCACCCATCAATATAAACCCCTTGAGCACCTGTATCAGTTATATAAAGAGCAAGGTTTAGTGATATTAGGGTTTCCATGTAACCAGTTTGGCTCCCAAGAAAAAGGCGACGAAGCTACCATTAGCAAATTCTGTGAACTGAATTTCGGGGTTAGTTTTCCATTATTTAGTAAGGTGGACGTTAATGGCGCCAATGCCGCACCTATCTATCAGTTTCTTAAGTCTTCAGCTAAAGGGTTGCTGGGCAGTGAGTCAATTAAGTGGAACTTCACTAAATTCTTAATAGACAAAGAAGGCAAGGTGTTAAAGCGTTATGCACCGACCATGAAACCTGAAAATTTAGTAGAACAAATTGAGTATCTACTGAAAAAGTAATAGTTACCGCATTAAATCGACACTTAATGTATTTTTAATCTACTGATTTAATTGCATAAAAAAATTATTGATAAAAAATATAAAAAAATTGATGTTTTTTTGAACTATTTCACTTTGAGATGCTCATAGTATATAGACAGTGTTTTCACTTTCATCATCTCCCTGGGACTTCTAGCGCGGTCCCTTTGATCTCAAAGTGGATCAATAGGCAATCGTTTGATTGCCTTTTTTTATGGCGCTAATTTTTGATGAGACTGGTTTGTTAAAGCAAAGTTTATAAAGCCCCCCTTAATCCTGACGATGTTCGCCATAAAAGAACAATAAAGGTTATCACAAAAACCCAATAAAAACAGATACATAAAAATGTATAGCTTTCGATCATTCTAAATATTTAAAAAATAATAAATTTTATTGAACCATTTGCAGCTTAGCCTCTCTTAGTAATGTAGCTAGTCAGTAATAGGCTAACCCCTCATCAAGGTTATTTCGATACTGAGCTTTTATAGATTTAATCTCCCCAATTATTTCGCTACTCGAATTTGGTAACTCTTTTTCATCATCACTCCCAATTGGGACATTGCTAACACGCTAGCGCACCGTTAACAGTGACCCGCATAGAAATACTTCTGGCAATCCACTGGGTTGCCATTTTTTTTGCGCCAAGTTTATCTCAGCTTGAATATGACCTGAGATTAAACACCAATTCAAACTGCTGATTTAAAACTAAATTGCAGTAATAAAATCCAATCAAACCAGCTAGCCAAAAAAATTTTAAAATAATTTACCGCGGTAATGAA
>NZ_MCTV01000048.1:0-21721 GCF_002874545.1 Shewanella sp. 10N.286.52.C2 | reverse complement strand
AGTAAGTCCGCTCCGCCAACGTAAAGACGAAAGCCTATACAGCAATGTAGAGGCTTATTTCGTTTTAGAAATGAATGAATTGTCAGCGAGAAAGCGAAAGTTCAGCTGTGTGAATCTGATAATGTGATTGTTATTAGAGACTGTCGACTCGTCACACGCTAAGACGCACTGGTATAACTCTTGATAAGAGTAAGTTAGCTGCGGCAACATAAAGAATAAAGATCAAAGCCTCTACTGTAGTGATTTAGTGCAAGGTAGAGGCTTTTTTAGTTCTGGAATTTAGTTTTTATTTACTCAATATTAATGCAGAAGTAGAATATTCGGTTGGTCAGGATGTTTTTAGAAACTGCCGACCTATGAGACGTTCGAATTTCAAGATCCAAGAATTAAGGTTCTATTGCAACATGCAGACTTTTTGTTTCTAGCAAATTAAGAAAGTTTTTGGCTTATTGCATCAATCTTGTCTAAATGAAAGTAAAGGCTTTTTGTCATTATGGGTAAAGGCTTTGACTCTTTAACTCTAGTCAATACAGATACAAGTAGTTTCGATTGTACCCAAAACTCACATTTTTAAACAAAAGATGCATTTAATGTACTTTTTTTGATTTAGATGTTTTTATATTAGTGATGAGTAAGATATATTGCTCTTTTAAGCAGGTAGGTGGAAGTATGGATTGTCGTTTAGGTTGTGGTGCATGTTGTATTGCTCCGTCAATTACCAGTCCAATACCCGGCATGCCTAACGGTAAACCTGCAGGGGTTCGCTGTATTCAGTTAAATGGCGATAATTTGTGTAAGATTTTCGGCGATCCATCAAGACCTGCTGTTTGCGCAGAATTTACCGCGACAATGGATGTTTGCAGTACATCAAATGAGCAAGCATTGATTTTGATCACTGAGCTAGAAGCTTCAACGTCTTAGTATGTACCTTTAATTAGTTTGGATATGACTTTATGCAACTGACCCGTTATACCGATTATGGCATCCGTATTTTAATGTACCTTGCTGCACAGCCAAAAAGAGAGACTTTATTTCGTATTGCTGAAGTCACGGAAGTCTTTGAGCTGTCTTCTAATCATGTTGCAAAGATTATTCATCATCTGGGTAAGCTAGGTTATATACAAACTTTACGTGGTAAAAGTGGTGGGTTTAAATTAGCAGTGAAGCCTAGTGACATTAATCTTGGTCAGCTTGTTGGTGAATTAGAGCCTTCACTGGCCCCTGTTAATTGCAGTGAACCCTATTGCCGCTTTACGCCAGCATGTAGTTTAAAAGGTATTCTTGCGAACGCAGTTGCTGCATATATGAACGTGCTGAATGACTGCACTTTGGCTGATATCGTTAAGAATGCAGATGAGTTAATGGATACCTTACCTGATTTATCTATCTCAATACTTGAACTGAACTAGTGGCTTTATTACTGATCATTGTTACGGGCAACAGCTTTGAAGTATGGACTAGGCTAATTCCTTCGGCTTCTAAGCGATGTAAATTTTGATTCAAAAAGTGCACTGTTTCAGGATATGGGTGTGCTATTACAACAATATTTTCATCGTTTTTTGCTTTTAGTATGATCTGCTTGAATTGTTTCTCTAGTGCCTGCTCACTGACATCGTTATCTAAAAAAATTTGTCTGCGTAATAATGGCACCTCATGTTGCTGCGCCTGCTCACTGGCAACACTAAAGCGGGTTGTCCTGCTATCGACAAAATACAAGTCCTGCTCTTTTAAGCTTTGCATCAGCCAAGTCATTGGGCTTTCAAGTTGTGTGAGCAAACTGCCCATATGGTTATTTGCCCCTTTAGCATAAGGGATATTGGCAATAGAATCTTTTAGCTGGTGTTTTAACTCTTGCTCATCCATTTCATTCGTTAAACCACCTTGGCCTAGGTTTTTACCATTGAGTGCCTGCATGGGAATATGCAGCATAATTTCATTGCCACGCTGATGGCCTTGCTTTGCAAGTTGCTGACCTAATGGAGTATGAGGTATTACCGAAAGGGTAATGCCGTTTGGTAAAGACAAAACCGCCTCATCGGTTTGACGATAACCAATATCGTCAATGATGATAGCGATTTGGGTTGCTTGAACTGGAGCCGTTAACAGTAAAGCTAAAAGTATCAATATATAGCGCACAAAGTCTGCTTTAATTATGAGTTGTTATCCATGCAATAGCGGAAGAAATTTGACCATCCTGTGGTTCATCATATTGCGCTGTAGTTTGTTCAATTATATCCAGATAATCTGTTTTTAGGATAGCATCATTTGATATTTTAATGTCCGGTTCAATGCCTTTAGTGTGAATGTCGTTACCATCTGGCGTGCTATATTTTGCAATCGTGAGCTTTATAGCGTTGCCCATATCCAGCATGGGGATCAAACTTTGCACCGTACCTTTTCCAAAGCTGGTTTCTCCCACTAGCGTGGCGCGGTTATTTTCTTGTAATGCTGCAGCCAGTACTTCTGATGCCGATGCTGAGCCCTTATTAATAAGTACTACCATAGGCACGCCTTTAAATATGGTAGGTTGCGATGCATAGTAGTTTTCATTTGCATCGAAAAAACGCCCTTCAGTTGAAACAATTAAACCTTTTTGCAAAAACAAATCAGCAATACTGATGGCTTGACTGAGTAGCCCGCCGGGATTGTTTCTAACATCAATAATAAGACCTTTTAATTGCTGTTGTTGCCATAGTTTAGCTTGGTTAATAATGGCATTGGTAGCGTCTTCCTGAAACGAGTTAAGTTGTATATAACCGATATTATTATCAATAATTTTCGCATTAATTGATTTAATATGAATTAGCTCAGGGGCGAGATTAAATAGAAGTGTTTCGTTAGCTTGGCGCTCAATGGTGAGTGTTATTGGTCGCTTGTTGATACTGTGCTGCTTAATCTCGGTAAGTACATCGGTTAAATTGGTTTGATCAATCAGGGTGTCGTTAAGTTGCAGGACCTTATCGCCAGGTTGAATATTAGCGCGGGCCGCAGGTGAGTTGGCATAAGGAGTAATGATAGTGATTTGGTTGTCATCAGTTGCCACTTCAAAGCCGAAACCAAAGTACTGGCCATTATTACTGTCATTAATGCTTTGATAATCGCCAGTATCTAAAAAGCCTGAATAGGGGTCTAGTTTATTGAATATTCCTTCGATGGCGTATTCAATTAAGTCTTCACGGTCTACTTCGTTAAAGTAATAGGTATGAACCGTATCGATGACATCAAGTAAGAGTGAGTAACTGTATTCAGATTGGGTTTTATAGTGTTGCTCTGAACTGGATAAGTTCAATGAAAATGCAACGCTAACGCCTAATATGAAGCACAAGAAATAACGTGTAATTTGCATCATAACTGCCCCTTAGATACCTTGCGGTATTATTAGGGCGTCGATTGATCAACGATTAAACCTACGGAAGGTTTGATAACCGCCAAAGATTAAATTACTTTATTATTAGCGTGTTATCGACAATATCTCGCTGGGTTAATGGCTTGCCCTTTGTGTCTTATTTCAAAGTATAGGCCAGATTCTGTTTGTCCGCCTGAACTCCCAACAAGTGCAATGGATTCTCCTTTTTTAACGGTTTCGCCAGGTGGAATAAGTAATGACTGCGCGTGACCATATAAACTCATATAGCCTTCGCCGTGATCGATTACCATAACCATACCAAAGCCTCGTAACCAGTCTGAATAAATAACGGTGCCGTGAGCAATAGCGGTGATGGTTTGTCCTTCAGGAGCGGCAATTACCGCACCTTTCCAGCTGATTTGTCCTGAGCGGCTACTGCCAAATTTAGACGAAACTCGTCCTTTAGTTGGCCATTTTAATTTACCGCGCAGCTTGGCTAAGCCATCCATTGAGGGGCTATTTTTGGCCGCCAGCACCGCTTGTTCAATAAGGTGTTTTAAGCTGGCTTCTTCAATTTGTAGTTGTTCAAGCTCTGCGCCTTTGCTGGTCAAGGTGCGTTGAATTTGTGCTAAGGTTTGTTGACGTTGTGATTGTTCTTTAGCGAGTTGTTTAGCCTGCTTTTGTTGCTCAAGAATTAAGGAATTAAGTTTTTGCTGTTCATTAACTTGCTCAACTTTAACTAGCTCTAATTGCTCAATAGTTGTTTTTAAACTGGTAATGGCTTTAATACGGGCATTATTAAGGTATTGATAATACGCTAACATCCGCTCAACTGTGGCAGGGTTTTGCTGGTTAAGCATCATCTTTGAATAGTCATGGTTACCGGCAAGGTAAGCGCTAGATAATTGTTTAGATAAGGTCTTTTGCTGCGTAACTCGCAGTGTATCTAAGTTGACTTTTTCAGCATCAAGTTCGCGAAGTTTAGTATTTACCGCAGACAGTGAGTTTTGGGTTTGATTAACTTTTTGAGCAGCATTAGAGATAGCTTGCTCATCTCGCTTTAACAACGAAATGAGCTTTTCTCGTTGACGACTGGTGTCCTTCAAAGAGCTTTGTTGTTGGTTAATCTGAGCCTGAATAGATTTCAGCTCTGATTGACGCTTACCAAGATCGGCACTTTGAACTGATGATGTCAGTATCACCAAGCCAGCAAACATGCTGGCTTTAAACAAAAGTCGTTTTTTCACGAGTGGCTAGTTACTCTTTGAGTTTAATGATTGAACGGCCGGTCATTTCCTGCGGCACTTCTTGTTCCATCAAGGTTAACATAGTCGGCGCAATATCGCTCAATCGTCCACCTGCATCAATGGTGGCTTCACGGCCTACATAAATGAAAGGTACCAACTCACTGGTATGGGCAGTATGAGCTTGACCCGTTTGTTCATTGGTCATTTGCTCAGCATTACCATGATCGGCAGTAATAATGCATTCGCCGCCGACTTTCGCTAGCGCCTCTACTACACGACCAATACAAGCATCGACTGCTTCACAGGCTTTAACCGCAGCATCAAATTTACCGGTATGACCGACCATGTCACCATTTGGATAATTACAAATAATCACGTCATAGTCAGTAGACTCAATGGCAGCAACTAATTTATCTGTGAGCTCGGTTGAGTTCATTTCAGGCTGCAAATCATAAGTTGCCACATCTGGCGACTTAATCAAGGTGCGATCTTCGCCTTCAAATGGCTCTTCTTTGCCGCCATTAAAAAAGAAGGTCACATGGGCATATTTTTCTGTTTCAGAAATACGCAGCTGTTTTTTACCCTGTTTTTGTAAGGTTTCACCTAAGGTATTGACCAGATCTGTTGATGGAAATGCCACCACAGCGTCAATGTCATTAGCATAGTTGGTTAGCATCACGAAGTTGATTGCAGGGGTAACTTCACGTGTAAAGCCAGCAAAATCGGTTTCGACAAAACAACGAGTGATTTCTCGGGCGCGGTCAGCGCGAAAGTTCATGAAGATTAACGCATCGCCATCAGCTAAGCTTGCGGCCTCACCTATGGTCGATGCAGCGACAAACTCATCGTTTTCATCACGTTCGTAAGCGGCGTCTAATGCCGCAACTGCGCTTGGGTAATTAAAGTCACCTTTACCTTGAGCAATTAAGTTGAACGCTTTTTCAACTCGATCCCAGCGGTTGTCGCGATCCATGGCGTAGTAACGACCAATCAATGAGGCTACCTTACCGTGACCCAAGCTTGCAAATAACTCATCAAAATGGATCAAAGAGTTTTTTGCGCTACGAGGTGGGGTATCACGACCATCTAAAAAGGCATGTAAATACACCTTAGTGGCACCGCGCTCAACCGCCATGCGGCACATGGCTTCAATGTGCTCTTCATGGCTGTGAACACCACCTGGCGACATTAAACCCATAATATGCACAGCGCCATTATTGGCGATAGCTTTATCGATTGAAGCGCACAGTGCCTCATTTTGATTAAACTCATTGTCAGCAATGGCTTTGCTAATGCGGGTAAGCTCTTGGTAAACAATACGGCCAGAACCAATATTGATATGACCCACTTCTGAGTTGCCCATTTGACCGTCAGGTAGGCCAACATCCATACCTGATCCGGAAATTAAACTGCTTGCATATTGGGCGGTTAACTTATCTAAAACTGGAGTTTTCGCATGAAAAACCGCATTTTTATGCGTATTTTCACGATGACCCCAGCCATCTAAGATAAGTAATGCCAGTGGACGTTTTGGTGTCGTCATGGGAGTACCTTTAAGTTTTAAAAGAAAAAGTTTTAAGAGAAAGCTAAAATTTTAATGGTATGGATATTACTTCTTTTTCAGCTCCTGAAAAAGAAATTTACCTTTGAAGAGCGGCTCAGTAGAGGCAATTTACGATGAATAGCTTGCCCAGTCACAATCCCGTGCAAGATGAATAAGGCTCAATAACAACACATTTAGTCAAAAACCTGTGAGCTATTGCCCTTAGGATAGTAAGCAAATGCAATGTTTCGTCGTTAAAGTGCTGCCCATGGCACAGTAGAGAAGATGATTAGGCTTGAATTTGCTGCATTATAAAGATGCAATCGGTATACTCTGTGGCTTATTAATTTTAGCCATTTTTAAAGTAGGCAGAGAAGATGCAAGAATATATCGAATTTTTTCAAGCTAACCCTGTATTAAGTATCGCATGGGTTGGTTTATTTGCTGCAGTTGTGGTGATGACCATTAAATCAGCAACCTCAAAAGTGAGCAACGTCAATACTCAAGAACTGACCATGCTAATGAACAAGCAAGGCGCTAAAGTTGTTGATGTGCGCTCTCAAGACGATTACCGCAAAGGTCACATCGTTGACGCTATTCATGTGCCATTAGCAGAAATCAAAAATAATAAAGCGACTGCCCTTGAAAAGTTTAAAACCAGTCCCATTATTACTGTATGTGCTGCTGGAATGACATCTTCGCAAGCTGCTCAACTTCTTGTCGCTCAAGGGTTTGAGAATGTTCATAACCTAAAAGGCGGTATGGGTGATTGGCAAGCGGCAAACTTACCTGTTGTTAAAGGTAAGAAGTAAGATAACAAACTGGTGAGACCCAATTTACCGGGATGGTCTAAAATGTTGTCTAACGGCCACATTTTAGCGACAAGCCCAAATTTACGATTAGCTTCGCAGAAGAGCTAAAAAACATTTGAAGGTAGGAAATCATGGCTGAAGTAGCAAACAACGAAGAGCAAGCACCACAATTCAACATCCAACGCGTTTACACAAAAGATGTGTCTTTTGAAACGCCAAACAGCCCAGAAGTTTTCCAAAAAGAATGGAATCCAGAAGTTAAGCTGGATCTTGATACTCGTAGCAACAAGCTATCTGATGATGTTTATGAAGTGATCCTTTCTCTAACTGTTACTGCACAAAATGGCGAGCAAACTGCTTTCTTATGTGAAGTTCAACAAGCGGGTATCTTCTCTATCACTGGCTTAACTGAGCAACAACTTGCTCACTCTTTAGGTGCTTACTGCCCTAACGTACTATTCCCATACGCACGTGAAACAGTAGGTAACTTAGTTTCTCGTGGTACTTTCCCACAGCTTAACCTTGCTCCAGTGAACTTTGATGCACTATTTGCACAATATGTTCAACAGCGTCAGCAAGAAGCTGCTGCAGCACCAGCTGCTGAAGAAGCAAACGCATAATATATGAATAACACTGCTGAAATTGCGGTTTTAGGGGCGGGGTCTTACGGCACCGCCCTTGCCATTTCTCTTGCAAGAAGTGGCCACAAGACCTTACTTTGGGGTCATGAGCCTGAGCACATGACCGCGTTAACTAACGATCGCGCCAATAATGCCTTTCTACCAGGGATTACCTTTCCTGATAGTCTTGAAATTGAAGCCGACTTAGCCACCGCACTTGCTGCCACTAAAAATGTATTGGTTGTGGTGCCAAGCCATGTGTTTGGTTTAGTACTGCAACAGGCCAAGCCTTTGCTACGAGATGATGCACGCATTGTCTGGGCGACAAAAGGTTTAGAGCCTGAAACAGGTCGATTACTGCAAGATGTTGCTCTTGAGCATCTTGGGGATAAATTTCCATTAGCAGTATTATCAGGCCCAACCTTTGCAAAAGAACTGGCTGCAGGTATGCCAACAGCAATTTCGGTAGCGGGCACCTGCCCAAGCTTCACTAATGATTTAGTGGAACTACTGCATAGCCCGAAACGTTTACGTGTTTACGCTAATGATGATTTTACCGGCTTACAATTAGGTGGCGCTGTTAAAAACGTTATCGCAATTGGCGCTGGCATGTCTGATGGCATTGGCTTTGGTGCCAATGCACGCACCGCATTAATCACTCGTGGTTTGGTTGAGCTAACCCGTTTAGGCGTTGCTTTAGGTGCTGATGCTAATACCTTTATGGGTATGGCAGGCCTTGGTGACTTAGTACTAACTTGTACCGATAACCAATCACGTAACCGTCGTTTTGGCTTGGCATTAGGTAAAGGCTGCGATGTCGATACTGCTCAAGACGAAATCGGTCAAGTGGTTGAAGGCTATCGCAACACCAAAGAAGTTTACACTTTAGCTAAACGTCTTAATGTTGAAATGCCTATCACTGAGCAAATTTACCAAGTGTTATATCAAGGTAAAAGCCCAACAGATGCCGCTAAAGAGCTACTGGGTCGAGACCAAAAGTCTGAAACCATTAGTGAATAGCTAAAGGCATGTGTGTAAGTGTGAATGCGACTAAAAGGGTGCTAATATAGCGCCCTTTTTTGTGGCTTAAATATACCGCTTGCTAGCTGATTAACGCTGTCGAGTAGGCAGCGTAAACTGTCACAATAATCGCCCCCAATCATTTTAAAGAGAGTAAGCTTGTGAAACATCATGACGTGATCATTATTGGCGCTGGCGCAGCAGGACTCATGTGCGCCTCTACTGCTGGCTATCGAGGTCGTGATGTTCTAGTGCTAGATAATGCTAAGCAAGCAGGCCGTAAAATTCTCATCAGTGGCGGCGGTCGTTGTAACTTCACTAATCAAAAAGTGGAACCTCACAACTTCTTGTGTGGTAACAGCCACTTTGTAAAATCTGCCTTAGCACGTTACCGTTCAAGTGACTTTATCGAGTTAGTTGAGCGTCATGGCATTGAATATCACGAGCGTGATCATGGGCAGTTATTTTGTAATGACTCAGCTAAAGACATTGTCAGCATGTTAATGACAGAGTGTGAATGGGCTGGCGCGCAAATACAGCTACGCACTGAGATTGTGTCGGTCACCAAAAATGATGCTGGGCAGTTTGCAGTCGTGACCTCAAACGGTGAGTTTAGTTGTGAGTCACTGGTGATTGCCACGGGCGGCTTATCAATGCCCAAACTTGGCGCATCACCTTACGGTTACAAGCTTGCAGAACAATTTGGACTAAAGGTGTTACCGACCACAGCAGGCTTAGTGCCGTTTACATGGCATACGGAGCAAAAAGCGCGTTTTGAGCCTCTGTCGGGCATTGCGGTGCCAACAACAATCACCGCGCAAGATGGCACTCAGTTTAGCGAAGCATTGTTATTTACCCATCGCGGCTTATCAGGCCCGGCAATTTTACAAATTTCAAATTACTGGCAAGCAGGCCAAAGTATTAGCATTAACCTGTTACCCAATGAGTCAGCGAAAGATAAAATCGAGCTAGCGCTTGCAAATCACCCTAAGCAAAGCCTACGTAACACCATCAGCCAATGGCTACCAAAGCGCTTGGTTGAAGCGTTATTTGAAGCAGCACTGCTTGATAAAGCCTTAAACCAGTTAGGCCACGGTGAGCGTGAGCAAATAGCACAAGACCTTAATGAATGGTCAATCGTGATGAACGGTACCGAAGGCTATCGCACTGCTGAAGTCACCTTGGGTGGCGTTGATACTAATGAGTTATCATCTAAAACCATGCAGTCTAGCAAGGTTACTGGATTGTACTTTATTGGTGAAGTGATGGACGTCAGTGGTTGGCTCGGAGGGTTCAACTTTCAATGGGCTTGGTCGTCTGGTGTGGCGGCCGGGATGGCGGTTTAGCTGATTTGAGTTAAATAAAACGAAGACAATTTAAATTGCATCGAAGACAAAATAGCCTTAATAACACTTCTATATGACCATCAGAAAGAAATAGTTACTGCCCTTTCCTCTAGAAAATACAAATAACAAATACAATCGGCGTATTTTTGTGCAAAAAAAAATATATAACAATACTCACTCGAAATAAGACACAAAAATAAAATATTGCCATTAAATCTCATATAAACTAGTATATATTGAAAATGAACTGTGTGTTTAATGGTAAACCCAATGAATAATAGAGATAAATTCGTCAAGCTAGCAGAACAAAGAGTTAATAAAGCCATAAAAACTCTTGATTTAATAGGTAATTTATCTAACAGAACTAACTATTCCTACAACGACGAAGATGTGAAAAAAATTTTAAAGGTACTGAATACAAAAATGAAAGAATTAGAATCTCGATTTGAATATTCATCAAATAGTAAAAATGATGAGTTTCGTTTATGAGCTCAAAATTAAAAGCAGGTGCATTATTTTCAGGGATAGGTGGTTTTTGCATAGGCTTTAAAAATTCAAATATAGATACTGTCTGGGCAGTTGAGCAAGATGTTCGAGCTGTAGATACATATAAAAATAATCTAGATAACGTTAGGGTTATTGCAGACGATATTAAAAAAGTATCTGTAGAAAAAAATGGGTTAGAACCAGTTGATGTGCTACATGCTGGCTTTCCTTGTCAAAGCTTTTCACAGGCTGGAGGTAGAAAAGGTTTTGATGATCCTAGAGGTCAGCTTTTTTTTGAAATTATTAGGCTTATTAAAGAGTTTGGAAAAGATAAACCTTCGGTTTTAGTCTTTGAAAACTCTCCCTATCTAAAAATTGGCGATAACGGTAGTTGGTTCTTAAAAATAGAAAAAGAAATTAAAAAGGCTGGGTATTGGTTTAGAGAAGCTAATGCACATGAACTAGACGCATTCAATGTATCTATCGTCCCACAAAAACGAAATAGACTTTTCATGGTGGCTTTCTCTATCAAGCATTTCAAAAATGGTAAATTTGATTTTCCTAGTGAACAAGGGTTAGGTAAAAAAGACCTATCTAAGTTTGTTGATTTTAAAAAACAACAAGATGACTACTACTATCTCCCTGAAAACAATAGATATTTTGACATGATAAAAGATCATGAAATACAAGATGATTGCTTATATCAGCTAAGAAAATATCTAGTTAGAACTAAAGAAACGAATACTTGCCCTACTTTAACGGCGAACATGGGACAAGGTGGGCATAATGTCCCATTTATTATTAATGATTCTAGAGTAAGGAAGCTAACAGAATACGAATGCCTCAGATTACAGGGCTTCCCAAACTGGTTCAAATTTCCTGAAAGTGTTCCTCGTGCCAATAGGTACATGCAAATAGGTAATGCTGTGGCGGTGCCAGTAGCAGAGCTTTTAGCACAACAGGTCTACAAAAAGATTAATGAAGAAAGGAGAACTAAATGAGTTCACATATCGGTTGGAGTCACCCTGTAGAGTCAGGAGGACAGTGGGACGGCTTTAATGATTCAGGTATTGAAACCTTTAAAGGCAACCCTATAGTAAGCTTAGGAAGAGAGATAACTCAAAACTCTAGAGATAGTGTTTTAGATGAAAAACTGCCTGTTAGAATAGAATTTAATTTATTTGACCTTGATGTAGCGACAATTCCTGACATTCAAGGGTTAAGAAATAATATCAGTGTTTGCCAGGAATTTGCCAAGAATTCTGGTGCAAGAGCGGAGCAATTCTTCAACGATGCAACAAAGTTACTCTCAAAAAAGAAAGTGTCTGTTTTAAAAATATCTGATTACAACACTAAAGGAATTATGGGTCCATGTGAACATGGAACGCCATATTTTGCATTTATGAAAGCATCTGGCGAAAGTGTTAAGAGTAGTGATATCGCCGGAGGTTCATTTGGTATTGGTAAAAATGCTCCTTACGCAGTATCTGAATTACGAACTTTATTCGTCTCTACAGCCTTCAAAAACAGCAAGGGCGAAGTTGAACAATTTTTTCAAGCTAAATCAATTCTAATGTCACATAAGCATAAGAGAAAAACGCATAGGGGCCAAGGTTACTGGGGGAATACAAAAGATTGTATGCCCATTTCCGATTCATCTGAGGTACCTGAATGGTTGAGAAGACCTATTGCAGAAGACGGTTCTGTCGAGCTAGGAACTTCATTATATGTTTTAGGGTTCACTAAGCCTAAAAACTGGGAAGAAAGATTAACTTCATCGATTGTTTCTAACTTTTTTGGGGCCATTACTGAAGGAAAACTTGAGGTAGAAATCAATGGCTAATCAACAAATAAATAAAGAATCAATTGACGATATTCTATTTGGTAAAGAATTTTTAAGGCTTCAAACTGCTATTGAAAGTGAAAAAGAAGAGCCAGAAAAATTAAAGTCAGCTAAAGATTATTATCAAGTCATTAAGAAGCATAATGAAAGTGTAATTATTGAAAATACAGAAAATCGTGATTTAGGGCATTGTAGATTACGATTGGTTGTAGGTGAAGACTTGCCTAAAAAGGTATGCTTTCTGAGAAATGGTATGTTGATCACAGATAAACTACATGGATTAATGAGATTTTATAATTACAAAGATTTTGTTGCTGTATTTGAGTGTCTAAGCGAAAAAGGGAATGCTCTGTTAAGGGAAATGGAGCCTCCTCGTCATGATGATTTTGAACCAGAAAGGCTTACTAAAGAGCAGCAACGAATAGGAAAAAGAGCCTTAAATAATATCAAGCAATGGATTAAGGATATGATTAAAAGGCATGCTCAAGATCCTGGCGAAGCGCAATCAACGTTGGATGAATTATCTAAATTTCTTGGTTCAGAATCATCTGAAGCTGGAGAAGATAAAAATGAAGAAATGAATCCTGTTGGTGAAATTAGAATTACTGCGAAGCCTGTTAAAAGAAAGAAAATTTCTGCACCATTTATTTCTGAAACTCAAGGCCCTGGAGCCGGAGAAGGAGAACAGCCTGGTGGAGGCGGCCCAGGAAATGGTGGAGGCGGCCCAGGAAATGGTGGAGGCGGCCCAGGAAATGGTGGAGAAGGCTCTGGAGAAGTAAGTACCAGTGGAGGTAAAGAGAATATTACCCCTGTTCCTCTCAAGAATGTGCGAGTATCGTCAAATAAGAGTGGAAACAAAAGCATCTTTTTTACTCCGCTAAAAACTGCTTCTCTTAGAATTAGAGTATTTTTAGCTGGGGCCGATAGTGATTACCCAACAGAAATTACTAGTGCAAATATAGGTGAGCTTAAAAATGGACTGCTTTATCTTGACGGTGTTGCTAATACTCGTGTGACAGCTGAAATTTCAATTAATGATGATAGCGGTTTCGCTATTAAGGTTGTAGCAGATGAAGTTTGACCCTCAAAAAGCCTTTCCTTATCCAGTGTTAAGGCCACACAACGATGATTATTTAGATAGTGATATACAAACTACGGCTGAGTTTTTAATAGATCATGATAATAAAAAGGTCAAATTTAATGCATCTCTCGCTATAAGTTCTGAAGCTATTCAAGAGCTAATAGAAAGCAACAAAGCAAATTATTCAATCATTATCTCATGTCGAAGCACTTTCTTTAGAAAGAGCTTAAGAACTAATTCAGATGAAATTGAATATGAATTTAACTATGGAGACTTTAGGGATGAAGTTGAAGTAACATGTTTTGTGACGGCTTCTGAAGATATTGATAATTTTTTGCCAGAAGATCTAAATCCAGAATTCGGAGATCTTGCTTTTAATATTGAGAAAGGTGATGTTTTAGCACTCGATGAACCACAAATATCATTTTTTGATAGGGATTCCTTTAAACCACTAGCATCTATCTTTTCTTTAATTCAATCAAATAATAGAAGTGATAATGAATTTAGAGTTGAATTAGACCACGACGATATAACAATTGCTGTTAGTCCTACAACTAAACAAATGATCGATATAGCTAGAAATAATCCATCTCACTTAGCTGTTCTAATGAATTCATTATATTTTTCAGCGTTGGTAGAAGCCATTAATCAAATTCAGCAAGCAGTTGATGAATATGAGAATAATAAATGGGCTAGCGTATTAAGTAGAAAAATACACAATACTGAAAATATTGATATAGATACGGACCCTGCATACGTTATTGCTCAAGAATTATTTAAGATGCCAATGCTTCAACTTAAAAATTATGTATTTAAGGAGAAAGACTAATGGAGATGAGACTTTTTCATCAACGTGAACTTGCGCAGCTGATTCATGATATTGAACAAAATATAGAAACATACAGAAACGGGGATTTTAATTTTATTTCCGAAGATGAAACCCTATCATTTGCTTTACCAGACAGTGTCTCAATTGATCTCGACATGCTACAGCCTATTTTAGATTATAAAGCTAAAGATCAGTCGCCTGCTAACCGAGCAGCAAGTGATGCAAAATTCTCTTCGATTCTATATAAATCAATAACTGGATTAGAGCCTTCTATTGCAAGAGATCCTCGGCTATGGAATTACCTATCACACACGATATTTTTAAACTACGTGCGAAATAGATACCCGATTCCTCAAGAGACAGAAAAAGCGATAAAAGAAATAAAGGCACATTTCTTTTGTACTGACGAAAAGCGCAGCATAGAACGAAATAACGGTGTATCTAGATTATGGTGGATGGCATATGTTGTAAGCCGGGTCGATGAGTTAGGCCTAGATGACGCATTAAAGGCCTTTTTAACTAAAACAGATGTTAGAGCTAATATATTTGAACGCCCTACTACATCACAAAATGTTAATGTATTAACAGGAATCTTGAAAGCTCTTCATCAATCTCTTAGTGAAGATTCCATTCTCTTTGAGAGGCATATTTTCCGAGAATTTATGCGAGAAATTAACTTATGGGGTGGAATGATTCTAATTGGTGATTTAGACCAAGAAGATATAGATTCAAAATTATTGAAAATAAAAGATAAAGTTATAAAAAATTAACGTTAATTTATATAGAGCGGTTAATAGATTTTTAGCTGCTCTAAACTTCCTATGCTAACTAAAAATACTTCACTTAACTTATTAAAATGGTCATTTGAGTAAAATATTTCACTTGTCATACCAGTGATGTTTTCGTGTATGATTTTTTACCTAAAAAATCACAAAGATAACAAAAACAATAAGTTGAACCGATAGGTTTCTGAACCTCTATTGGCAATACATTTATTTCTCAATATAATATGTAAGATGCTGATATTGTTAGGTATTTGATCTTTTTTCCACCTTATTCTACCCTCGAAATATTACTAAGTTTTAGTGTAACCCTCCCTTATATCGATCATATTTTAAGAGAGTTTTCTTTATTTAACCGCTCATATAGCTTGGGCGGTAGATCGTTCAGTGATTCATGGGGCCGATCATAATTATATTCTTCAAGCCAACTATCCGTGATTTCCCTTACTTCAGTCAAGCTGTTGAACAAATAACAGTCCAATACTTCATTTCGATAAGTTCGGTTAAATCGTTCAATAAACGCATTTTGAGTGGGCTTACCTGGCTTAATAAAGTCTAACTTAATACCGTGTTGTTCAGCCCATATCTCAAGTGCATGTGAGATAAACTCAGGCTCATTATCTTGCCTTAAACGCTTAGGGTAACCGCGATAGGCTGCGATTCTATCCAGTACACGTATTACCCGTTGAGCAGGTAAGCTTGAGTCCACTTATATCGCTAAAGCTTCATGATGATAGTCATCAATCACATTAAAAGTTCTGAACGACTTTCCTGAAAACAAGTTGTCGCTCATAAAATCCATTGACCAGCAATCATTTGCCTTTACTGGAACGGCTAGTGGCTCTGGTTCACGTGACGGTATGCGTTTTTTGCCTTTACGTCGTAAGTTAAGCTTCAAACCACAATAAACGCGATACACACGTTTATGATTCCATTTATGACCAAGTAAGCGTAACCGTTTAAATATCTTTCGAAAACCATAAGCCCTATGCTTCTCTGCGATGCCTGATACGGCCTCAATGATGTCATTATCATCGATACGCTTGAGTTGGTAATAAAATGTGCAACGACTGATACTTAGCGCATCACAAGCCAACACAACACCTAGGCCAAATTCATTAATGGCATAGTGGGCTAACACCTTCCGCTCTGCTGGCTTTATAGCTTTTTTTCAACAATGTCTTTAAGTGCCATGTTTTGCAAACTGACATCTGCAAACATCTTTTTAAGTTTGGCATTTTCAGCTTCTAATTCACGCATACGGGTTAAATCAGAGGCTTGCATCCCACCGTATTTCGATTTCCATTTGTAATAGGTACTTTGACCAACATTATGTTTGCGGCATAACTCAGGCACAGTAAGGGCGCCTGATTCACCTTCTTTGAGGATGTTGATGATTTGGCTTTCAGTAAAACGTGTCTTTTTCATGTGATTCTCCATTTGGTTTAGTGTAAATGGAAAACTCTATTTAAAACATTCTGAATTTAAGGGAGGGTTACATCACCACCACTAAAGCAATTGACTGCAATTCCACTAATGAAGCATTCAAACGTAAATACTCACTTCTAAAATAATTGGTAGCGGTTCCAGTACTGTAATATTTTGATTTTATTTCCAGTACTGGATTTTTCACTACTGGGGAGTCCGTTTGGCTTAGATCTAAGTTTGTATGGAACTCGCTGAATGAGACCAACTGGTAAGAACTGAAAGTAGTCCATCGATCACTTAATTATTAAAATACAAAACTAATTAATGGAAGGTATACATAAATTACAAGCTAATTAAATTTTATGGTGTACGGTTTAAGTTATTGATGTTTAATGTAAATATTGACATTTCTATCTTTTGGTTATAAGGTTTTAAATACTAAAATTAATAATTTCGGTAGCTCAAATAAGTCAGTAAAAATAAAGAATAAAAGTGACTATTTCTGCGTATGAACTGCGAAAGTTGATCTAAAAAAAGATGAACTTGTGCTTACTGAATACACAATTAACGTAGGGTTTATAATAGATGAATGACGAACTGACATGTGTTGTGATTAGCGATACGCATGGTATGTATCGACAGATAGAAGTTCCTGATGCTGACGTATTTATTCATGCAGGTGACATCACGAAGTCTGGGAAACTGGAAGAGTTGAATGATTTTAACGCTTGGCTTACAGATTTACCGCACCGCTATCGCATCGTTATAGCTGGTAATCATGACCGAGTATTTGAAAGTAATCCGATTCAAGCTAGAGCGGCTATGACAAATGCCGTATACCTCGAGGATGAAGAGGTAACGATTTGTGGAATTAAATTTTACGGTTCACCTTGGCAACCCTGGTTCTTGAATTGGGCGTTTAATTTGCAGAGAGGAGCAGAAATACAACAGAAATGGGATCGAATCCCTGACGACACAGACGTCCTGATAACACACGGGCCAGCTTATCGTCATTTAGATGAAAATCTAGAAGGAAAACATGTGGGCTGCAATGACTTATTAAGTGCTGTCCAGCGAGTAAAGCCTCAGTTTCATGTCTGTGGGCACATTCATGAGGGATATGGTCGGGAGTCAGATGGTATAACAACATTCATCAATGCTAGCTCTTGTACAAGACGATATATTCCCAGTAATGCTCCAATGCTTTTCGTTGTTAAAATTCTCAATTTGCAGGTTTAAAGCGTAAGGGACTTGCGACCTGATGATATATCCTTATTTTTCAGCATCTTTGATGCAATATTTATATTAAAAAATAATGAGTAATTATATGAAGTTTATACCTGTGAGTGATTTGCATCTTGATAACTTTAAAATAAGAAAGGATTTTTGGTTAGACTTTGATCCTGAGGCCGTTCTAATTATCGCGGGTGATGCTGCTAATGCACTCTCTGGCATGGAGTATATAAAAACTATTCTATGTAAATACTTTCGTGCGGTCATATATGTCTGTGGAAATCATGAATGGTATAGTAATAAAAATCGTTTATACAAAATGAATCCTTATCATTTTATAAAGGAATCGGTTAATAACGTAAGCCATTCAACAGTGCTATCTAATTCGCCCTTGAAAAAAATAAAATATCATAGCCAGCTGGTAGACAATTTATACTTTTTAAACAATGAATCAATCGTAATCGATGGTTTTTTAATTTACGGTGGTTCTTTGTGGTTTCCGATCCACACTTACTCAAAATCTTTATTAGATGATTACGGACTATTGATGAATGACCCGAAATTTATTAATTACAAGATTATTGAAGAGCAATTTAAGAGTTTTGTTGATAATTTTCCGCCGAAGGTGGATTTGGTTGTATCTCATCACCTTCCCAATTTAGAAGCGTTTGCATTAGATATAAATCGTACGAGTGAATATGCCCCGTTCTATCATGCCTCTTTATCGGACGAATTAATTCTAAGAACTAGATATTGGATCGCTGGTCATCAGCATGATGCTACGGAGAAATTAATCGCAGGGCATGTTAAGTTCATTAGCAACCCCAAGGGTTCCGTGCCTATGACCCCAGGATTACTTAGAAATAAGGTATACCATTTATAGTGGTTATAAAATGAAAGTCAGTAAAAAGACAGATAACCTTGTCTATTGAGTACTCTAAAACAGAGACCAGTTTTATCTGCCATTACATAGCGATTGTTCTGGTTAAACTCTAAGATCGTGACCAATATTAGTTGACCACTACAGTCCCTGCAGACCTTATAATGTAATAAAGTATGAGGAGATTTTGATATGTTAGCAACAAATAGAGTGCAAGCTAAAACGGTCAACAAAGTCGAGTCGAGAGTACTTGCGAAAGCAGTCACAAAGCTTTTTAAGTATTGGGGGATTTCACAGGATGCCCAATGCTCATTGCTTGGTATAAGCCCTTCTAGTCGTAAGAAAATAAAATCTATGGAAGAAGGCTTGGTTGGCATCCCAACAGGGCGTGATTCATATGAGCGTGTAGGGTACTTATTGGCAATCCATAAAGCTTTGCGATTACTTTACCCCCAAAACCCTGAACTGCTTTATGGGTGGGTCACAATGCGTAACCAAAAATTTGATGGTCGCACTCCGCTAGAAGTGATGACTGAGGATGGATATTTAGGGATAGCTAAAGTAAGTCGCTATTTAGATATGAATCGAGTGCACTAATGTCATCACTGTTTGACGATCTGCTAGACCATGTGGGTGGTTTATATTCTTACAGTCTTCGACACACCTTTATCGATGAATTTAAGCGATTAGCTATCAGTGAACATATAGTGGCGCTGATAGTCGGTCACACGAACCCAAACATAACCTACGGCTGTTATGGTAAGGATGTTCAGGCTAGGGCATTACTCAAATATATTGAGCGACTTGAATATGATATTTGATGATCGGGTGGGTTTAATGTGCAATCTTAACAGGGCAAAGCTAACACGCTTTTGCCCCAAAATCGTTTAGAGTAGATACTCTTCACTCAACCTGTATGATCTGATTACCCAACATTTTCTAATGTAGGATGCTGGCAGATGGTTCTGCTACTTCAAAAGTGAAAAAACACTCACTAAGAGTAAAGTTGTCTATCCAACATAGTTTAAGGATTAGTATGAATGGCAATGAAGAAATCATTGTTTTTTTGGCAATTATAGGACTTCCTATCTGTCTATGGGCATTAATCAAGATACCTAACGCTAGCAAATGTGGTTCGTGTGGCCTACCTTTGAATATGCATCGTCAAAAAACATATCACTCTGTTATAGAAAACAAAAATGTTGAGCTGTGTAAGACGTGTTATAAAAACCGTATCCCATTTATTCCTAGAAAAACTAAATCGCAGCCAATTAGTCCAGTCAGTGCCAGTAGTAAAACCAGTTCAATAAGTGAAGCGGTTGAAGAGGTAAAGCTTCTTACCAGAAGTAGCATGTCGCAACGATCTAACTCAGTCAGTAACTTTGGCGAAAGCATTTTAATTAGTGAAGCAGTTGAAGAGGTAAAGCCTCTTACCAGAAGTAGTATACCGCCACAAGCTAACCCAGTCGGTCCTCTTGGTGAGATAATTTCAATTGATGAAGTACTTGAAGAAATGAAGGTAGATAACTGTTTTTGGTTGGATACAGAAACTACGGGTCTCTCTAGTAGTGATGAAATTATTGAGCTATCGATATGCACGCATGATAAACGAGTTGTATTTGACTCGATAATTAGTTCAAGAGTTAACTGTAGTGCGAAAGCTAGAGCCGTCCATAGTATAACTGACGAGCAGATTGCTAATGGATTGTCTATAGAGTCAGCGAAAGCGGCCTTAACTGAATTGTTAGAAGGAAAAACGATAGTCTCCTTTAATGTGGATTTTGACTGCCAAATGCTGTTCCAAACCTTTGGAATAAAAGTTAAAAAAAGATTTTGTGTAATGAAGTGGAGTCAATCTGTTCTTGATTATGAAAGATGGCCTCGACTGGAAAAAGTGTGCAAACGGCTTAATATCAAACAACCAGAAGCGCACCGTTCTCTTGCTGATACCATCACAACAATTGATGTATTCAACAAATTGGTTGATCTTACAAGTAACCACAAATCACTTCTACGGGACTTCGCCTTAATTGACCTCAACGCTATAAATCAACTAGGAGATGAAGAAACCTTATTTCTATCACCTAACTCAAATATATTTTCTTTTGATTGTCTCATCGATCGATATGGTAATGAGATTATTGGCATACGTTCAAAAGCTTTAAAAAGGATGTTAAAAAGAGAAGGAACAAGGATTTTTGTGCAAAATGGTCGTAAGGGCAAAACATTAAAAGTTCAATACATCGATAAACCTGCTATGCAACTACCAATATCCATGGAGGAGTTGAGTCATAGGCTGGATGCATTGAAACTAAAAAAAATAAGCCCAAATAAATACTTAAGTTTGAAAGCCACGATTACTCAATCGTGTATAAATAAAACTACAAATGAAATTATAGATGGCACGTACTATATCCCTTCAATCGCCATTAACGAAAAGATATATGAAAATTTAGAAAACTTACCAATATTCCATAACAGCGATAGAGAGAGTATTGCTTTTAGAATCAAGACTCCGAAAAATACCTTGAAAAGGCTATTCGCTCTAGGGTTACAAGGGTATTCATCAATTCTCAAGGTAACTGAGCATGATAACCAAGTAACCATTACCGCTTACCATCTTCTTGATGCGCAAAAAATAACCACCCTTAATGCTTGGAGTCTTGATGGTGAGAAGGCATGGTCAGGTGATTACTAACCAACAAGGGTACATAACTGCAATTCAAGACGAACCTGATCTGTACTAGTGAGCGGATTATAACTCTGACTCTAACTGATTTCTGTCCAAATGTGGGTTAGGGAACTAACTTGTATTTGTATTTGGCCAGTTTATCGAAAGCAGATATACAGTGAGTAATATTCGTGAATTTTTAGAAGATGAATTTGAGTTTGTTCGTCTACTTAAAGAACATCTAGACTCAAGAATCCAGCCAATGCCAGCTTCCAGATTAAAAGGTTGCCTTAATTTGTTGGCAAAAGATTATTTGGATAAAGGGGTTAAGTTAATAGAAGAGGCAGAACGTTATAATCGAGGTTGAAGTCCGATAAAAAACTAAAGCGCCGTAGAGGAGATCACACAAGTTAAACTTTTAAAACTTTATCAAGTGCATATAGCAAAGGATTTTCTGGTTTAATATTAATTTAGACAGCTTTTAGGGGAGTGTGTGGAGTCAATAAATATGTGCGGGGCAGTGTAAACTTTATTTGTAGTAGCTCAGACTTGAT
>NZ_MCTV01000047.1:0-69863 GCF_002874545.1 Shewanella sp. 10N.286.52.C2 | reverse complement strand
CGCCCCAGCCAAAATGCTCTTCAGATAATGGACGAATTGCCTCGTCAATATCGTAAATTGGATACTTATCATCACCACCCACTCGGTGGCTTTCTGGCGCAGCAAATTTCAACTGACGCGCCATAACAAATACGCTATCAGTTGGGTAGTATAATGGCCACACGTCAGGAAATACGTGACGGTTTTTATCGCCATGCCAATCAGTCAAATCGATTTCAATGCCTTTGCTACCAAAGTATTCGGCACATTCCTCGTCAACCAAACCATTTGGAGTGCCTGTCTTTTGACCATCAAGACCAATGCCATCACAAAAAGTTGCAGGTGGCGCTGAGTTCGAATCTGCCATATTCCCTAGACCGTACTTATGGTTCCAATCACTTGTATAGCGTGTTTCATAACCGTCAATTGCGTAGGCAAAACGCGCTTGGTTTACCACGCCATCAACAGAGTTAACTAAAAAGTGTTGAATATTAGCACCGGTGGAAATTTGTCCCCAGTAAGAAAAGCCCATTTCAACTAAGCCTTGCTCATGCAGACTCATGAATACATCAGCCATGGTGATCATGACGTCTTTTTTATAGATATCAGGACGCAGGTTATGTGGACGAACAACCACATCGTTAAAGACCATTTGTTCACCGCCAACAGGCTGTACCATCACTCTTGGGAAGGTTGCACGGTTATCACCAAACTTTTCTTCATCAGCCTTTCTGCGTTCAACTTGGGTGCGCTGCATCTCTTCACGGCGATAGGTGTAAGCTTCACTTCGAGAAGCTAACATCACCCCAGAATTATCTTGAAGTACCGTCATTTCCATGCGAGTTCCAACCGCTTCGCCGAAGTTGGTGTACTTGTTTTCTCTTTTAAATTCACCTGTGTCTGGGATCCAGTTTGCGGCCCAGTTTGGATCGCCTTCACCTACAGGCTTGCCATCAGTATCAAATTCAATGTTGCTGCCATCTTCGTTATGCCAAACCGTAAAGCGGTAAGCACCAATGTCCTCGCCCCACTCGTATTCAACGTGAAAGTCATCACGTGTCGCTGAAACGTAAAGCAATACTTCAGCAAAGGTAATTTGACCATCATTGAAAATATCATCACGTAATGGCTTAGGGATCAACTTACGAACATCTGCAGCCTGAACGGTATAACCGTGCTTTATATCACCATGTCGCCTTTCAGACTGTGCCACCCAGTCTGTTCTAGCCATTTCTTTACCGATATAAATAGTGATCGGCCCTTCTAACTGCCACTTAATATCTGGCCCCCAAACATTATCGAATACTTGACTACCTGTTTGAGGCGGCTCGACAATCTCAGGTATATCTGGATTTTCAGGAGAACTTTTGGCGTCATCACTTCCACAAGCGGCAAGCATTGCAAGCATTAATAATGTTGCTGATGTTTTTATATGTTTCATCTCATCCCTTTTACAATGTAAATATTGAAGCGGCATATTGACTTACCCAACGCCTTAAGGGACAGTGACTTCTCACAGTAACAATCACACCATTTGTAAATAAAATGATTTTGTTTATTTAGATTTGAACCCCATCACAATTACATTTAAATTCACTAACTTAATCAACTTTAACTCATAAATAAAATCAAAAAAAATCACCATAAACATTACGCTAACAACTGCAACAAAATGCATATTGAACATATAAAACGTTAGAAACAGTGCCTAATTTGAAAAGGTAACATCAAAAAGGAGTGCGTTTTTTACACCACACAGCATGTCCATATTGATTCTATATAAAGGGGAAACTTGATTAACTAATGATGTTGTTCAGCAGCCTGTTTTACGCAAGGTAACACATGTTTTGCGAATAAATGATTAATTGTTGTTTTGAAGAATTATCAACATCATAAGCTCTCAAGATCCATTTATATTAAGGTTTTAATGATAATAATTGAGTAGACACTAGCTCTGAGAGTGATGTTTCGGTATTTACATAGTTAATTACAACCTTGTCAGCCTTTAGCCGTAATTACATTTGTAAATCAACGGGTCCTGCACAAAGCAACTTAAATAGCCAATCCAGCCAAATATCAACAAGCTTAATGGCCTCTTTCTCACATCATCAATGCTGTAACACTTATCCCTGTTAGTGGTTTTTCACAGAAAACAAAGAAAGCTTGTTAGATTTTTTGAATCCAGCACTATTGTCTTGAACCATGTCGCATATCTAAAAGTAGGTATTGCCCACTGTCGCATTTATTCACAATCGCTATTGCTGAAAACAAGGAAATGCATAAAATTCGCAATCACTTAATTACGGTATTTACAAAGGGTAGCTTCGGCTCACTATACAAAGGAGGAGCACTATGATGAAAGCAATAATAGACTCTGATTTGTCTACTCTGTCTAATGAACTAGGCGTTAATGCTTGCGTGCTCTATATTTTTTTGAATAACCCAATTAATCTACGCACAACTCGTGAAGCTGCTAGCCTTGTCGTTGCTAGCGATAAGCATGTTGTCAAACAATTCAAAGCACAACATTGCCAATGGGTCAGTTTGGAAGCTGATAAAACAAGTGCACCTAGCCGTTCTGCTACTCCAACGCTTGATGTTGCAAACCTCATGTATAAAGAGAACATGAGCATTGATATCACTTTTTTATTCGCGCCTAAATTAACAGCAAAATTTGTTTTTTATTCTAACAAGCTCTGTATTACAGCTCTAAGTGACAAGCTTGAGTTGATTAAATCAAAGCTTTTGCAAGTAGCGATTAAAATCAATAATAGCCATAAACTTATCAAACAATCATTAATAAATATGGGCGTAATTAATCGTAAAACAATCGATATATTACAGTTTACGGCCGTGGGTTACTCTAGAAAGGATATCGCGCCAAAATTAAATTTATCGGTACGTGGCATCGATTATTATATAGAAATCGCCAAAATAACGTTTGAAGCAGACAGTTTACCCGCGTTAATTTATAACGTAAATCAATATGGTCTACTAAAGGACTTTTCAGAAATGGAGGCTAAGCATGAAAGTCAGTAGCATTCTGAACGAGTTCTCACGAACTCATAATATTACAGACACCATGTTTGCCTTAGACATAAATAGTAATATGCTACCTTCAGGGTTCTCTAAACTTAATCAAGTAGCTGGTAGAACTCATATTCTCGCTAGCTCAGTTAATGCGATAAAATACAGCAAAGTATCTCGAAAAAAGTGGGCAAAAAAAGACCACAACACAGAGGTCTCTTTAAAGCGTAAATACCATACTTGGGATTACAGTGACTGGCCACAGTTTAAAGTTGGACCTAATGACGATATTGTTAAATTTGGCTACCAGCAAAAAGTAACCGTAGAAGTCCCCTGTATGATGAACCCCAATTGGGTGGGGCGCTTCTACTTCATGGTGCAAACTAATAATAAACTTGCTGACCCCAATGCATTTAGCCGTTTATATAAAGACCTAACCGATATTCATTACATGTTACTGCAAAGTAGTATGGAGAACCTGAATCCGTTTTTAGACTATGGTTTAATAAAAAGCGCTGATATTGCGATATTATATATGATGGCAAATGGACACGACCGTGAATCAATTGCCAAAGCAGCACATTTGTCCGCACGAGGTGTCGACTATCGCATACTTAAACTCAAGAAGTTACTAGGTGCTAGCAACTGCTCTAGCTTAATACATTCAGCATACAATAACTTTTTAATTCAGTAATATCATTGCCCCTACTTGATAGGGGCGCAACACTTACTGCAGGTCCGCAAAATCAAGAATAATTTAAAGCCTCATTTGCGTGTATCCATGATGGCAATTTGATCGCAAAGCTGCTCTGCTTCATCCATATAATGTGTAGTGAGAATAACTGGTTTCCCTTGTTTTATTATCTCCCTAACCAACTGCCAAAAATGTAACCTTGCTTGGGGGTCTAGCCCTGTGGTGGGCTCATCTAAAAAAGCAAAGCGGGATCATTAACTAAACTCAACGCCAGCAATAGCCGCTGCTTTTGTCCCCCAGAAAGCGTAAAATGAAGTTGATTGGCAACTTGCTGTAGTTGACATTTGACTCGGCAGTTACCAAATAGGCTGGGCCGAATATCCCCCAAGCTGCAAGGCTACTCGCGGAAGCTATTTATGGTAATTAAAACACACATTTTAATGACAGCTAAATAAATAGTGAGGCCTTGTAAAAAGCGCAATAGCCAATATTGTGCGTTTTCATACAATCTATTCAACCAAAAGACAGAATCACTTTTAACTAACCTCAAATAAAGATTTAGTAAGTAGAATCAGGATTTAAAAGAGCACTATAAATAGTTCTGAAAACGTTCGCGATCTCGCCCTGCACCTTATACTGACTGAGGGATATCACAAAGTTGGTCTGTTACTAAGGTGATGGATATGCAGAGTCTCCCAATCACACTATATCTGTAATAGGATTAACGAATATCAAAGAGTATTAGCCTTAAATATACACAGGGCAATGTAACTCTTTAGCAGCATTGTTAACATCTGCCCGGCACGGTTGCTTAACTGTTTATTTTATGTGACCCACCTCCGATTTTACTCAACAAATCTTTATTTCTATGAGTACTGATAGCGTTTTTATTGCGGCTCGAATTCATACTCGACTGAGTGATTAATGGATAAAAATAATATCCAATCATGAATTTAGCAGTAAATAAATATTGCTATAGATTCAGAATATACTGGAGATGAGTAATGAAACTTAATGTAATAACAACCACTTTGGCTTTGTCTTTTTTGCTTGTAGGTTGTGGCAGTGACAGTAATGATAAGGTTGACCTAACAGAACCAGAACAGGGCTATAAAAATGATAAATATGTGGTAATGGATGTTAATCATCAACCTGTGGCTGACAAAATTCATTATGTCGCTTTAGGCCGCTTTGACGACAAAATTAAAACTTGGATGAACAGCGATCAGGCAGAAGATCTTGATGGTGACGGCCGAATTAGTTTTTATGATGCGCAAAAAGCAGGGGTAGAAAACCCACCGATTGACTACCTTGAAGTTAACTCTTCTGATGTTGTCGCTTTTCTTACCGAAAACCCTGATGGTTACGGTCAGCATACCTCTCGACCAGATATTTTTGTTGAAGGACAATACAGTGTATTCGATGTATTACGATATGTAGTGCATAGCGATCCTCAACTTAAATTTGACTCTGTTACACCTGCAGAAGAGTCTCCTTATAACACTTTCGAGTTTTCCATCTCCTATGACGCAAATAATGATGGTGACTTTACCAATGATGGTGATGAATTCGTTAACTCGCCTAATTGGTTCTTCCGCTTTAAAACTAGTGCCGGAGATTTCCAACGTGCGACTGGTGAACCAAATGGTGAGGCGACTTACAACCGTATGGATGAAATGTGGGCGCAGCATGATTTAGCCATCAGATTCCAGCCTTTCCATGAAGTTACCACTGTTAGACGCCAACACCTGTGGGAAAAAGAAATGGCACGTCTGGATGAAAATGGTCAAGTCATTAGTGAAATTTTGGTCCTTGATGGTAATACGCCATATCCTTACCCTTATGTACAAAATTTAAAAGTAACTGCCCATAACCTGCGTCCAGATGTCTTTCAGCCAGGCGTTATTACAGGTATAGATTGGTTTATGTCTGCAATCGATGAAGGATATGACTTTAAACTGAGCTACTGGCCAACACTGGATACAGGGGCTTCAGTCAATTCGTATTCAGTTAACCATGTAAATGGTATCACATCGTCAGTAGGTGAAGGTTGGGTTAACATTATGGGCGAAAAAGAAGTAGCCACCGACTATGGACCACTGCCTGCATGTTTGTGGGATAAAGAAGGTAAAACAGCTTCTGTTAGTGCTTTTCCAGCTGAAGATTGTATAGACGACTTCCAATATGCTTTTGGTGGCAATAAGTTACACTTAATGACTGATGTGTGGGTGATGAGCTATCCAAAAGAATACGGAATGCTGGTTTATGCAAATCATTATAATGCATGGGGTATGGAAGAATATAATGGCAATGATCTAGGCAAAGAATACGAGTTTAGCAATGGCCTAGTGGCAAATTTAGAAACCCTAAATTCTGCAAAAGATGCAAATTCTGATGCTATGCTAACAGAATCTCACTATGGCTGGGGCAAAGCTGACTGTATGTTGTGTCACAACCCAGAAGATGGACACATGAATGGCGCACCACTGCCAGTTAACACCAACGATGGGTTTGACATTCCACAGCCTTACTTCTGTTCAACTTGTCACGGGACTAATGGTGCAAGTGAAGGTCATGGTGCAACCGCTCGCTGTTTCTGGTGTCACTCTAGCTCTAAAACACCTGAATTCCATGGTGATGCGTTCAGCAAGCGTACTGTACCGAGTATCATTGACGCTATTAATGAAGAAAAAGATATCTTCTTCTACAATAATGGAAGCCCGGTGATGCCTAGAGATTCAGCAGGTAACCCAAACTCTTACCCTGATAAAGGTATTATTAGTGGCGCGAATTCAGACTGGAGCATGTCACAAACATTCCCAGATCCATATTCATGCATGACGTGTCACGATAACGGTTCATTTGATAAATAATCCCCAAATTCAACTGTGAAGTGCGACACTCGCCTATATCAAGCAGCCAATGTCATATTTTTAAATATTACAGCTGGCTGCTTGAACCCTAAACACTTTTTGGGTCAGTAATTTATTCCCGACAACGCAAACTCAATATCACTATCTGACACGGTTCTTAAGTCCGTTCCCTTTTTACATATTGCCTTGTTCTGGTCAACTCCAACCGGACACTTTTCTAAAAGAGATTTCAAAATCTATCGGTGACTGATCAGTCGAACGCCACTTGAAACATTATTGGATGGGAAACAGATTTGGGTGGATAAAAATCTAGCTCAAATCTAAGCTGACAGACACCATAAAAAAAGAGGTAACGGTCAGATCAAATCTGAGCTATTAGACCTTATGACAAAATTTTATATTTAAATGCAACAGCCACCAGTTGCGAATTGTTTTTAACTTCAAATAAGGCTTTCATTTTATTGACATGGTAGTCGACACCACGCTCAGTCAAGTGCAGCGTTTCTGAAATTGAAATTCTTGAATGACCTTCTGCAAGCATTTTTAACACATTATGACTTTTACGCGAAATAAGCCCCAAACCAGTGAAAGGATTAATCTCTGATGTTGCTTCACTTCCCAGTACCATATTATGAAAATTAGAAATAAATTGCTGCATTTGTTCCCAATTTTGCTCCGCAAACGTCTTTAATACTGTTGGTTCAAATTCACTCATGAAAAAAAATCGCCCATGAAGATAAGGACAGTTTTCACTCTGGTAACGATAATAGACGCGGCTTCTTACGTTATACTTACTTAAAACATCACGACACAGTCGTGAAGCCTCCGTATCCTCTTCGTAACTAAAAATCTGAATGCCACTAGCATTCAATTTGCTCATATTTGGCTCAACTTTAATGGCTTTTTTGGTAAAGTCCGCTCTCATCTTACGCATTGCTGAGTTAGAATATAAAAAATTATGTCGTTTCTCACGTTTACTAATCGACACTTCAGCATCAACATCAATATGAGAGTTTTGCATCTTCACCGATCTTGCCAAATCGAGAATATAAGTGCCCCCAATAAAACCTAAACGACTTACCTCGTTATTTAGTGTTAATTCTAGTCTCTCTCGCCGTTCAATTGCAGAATCAATGGTAACTTTATTACTTATTATTGATTGTTTCATCCCCAAAACTTCCAATGATTTTACTTATATATGTAAGTGTTAATATTACTTATCTACAACGATAGCTTCAGTGATAAACCTCATAACGTAAACAACCAGAAATTTAAATTTGTGACAAACTACTAATAAACATCAAACATCTATATAAAAATATGTCTTTCAATGCATTCTGATATTCGCCAGTTTTAAAGAACATAACGTTATGCGCACACGACAACGATCAGCAATTGTCGTGAGTTTGCGAATCATAAAGTGATAGCCGCAGCCTTAGACACAAAGCTTTACTTAGCCCCCTGTACTGGTCGAACGCCACTTGAAACATTATTGGATGGGAAACAAATTTGGGCAGATAAAAATCTAGCTCAAATCTAAACTGACAGACACCATAAAAAAATGGGTAACTGTCAGATCAAGTCTGAGCTACTACAGCTAAACAGATACGAGTGAAGTACACGTTAATAGGAGCTCTGCTGATGCGAAAAGCAGGGATATTGACTGAGTCAATCCTCTCAAGGAAGATAAGTGACTATAAAACAGGCACTTCAAACACTAGACAATAAAGTAGTTTTGAATTGATAGTATTAATCTTCAATATTTTTAGTAAGTTAAACGAAAAAGGCTCATCATTTCTGATGAGCCTTTCGTCTTAAATATGGCGGAGAGATAGGGATTTGAACCCTAGATGGGCTACAAACCCATGCCGGTTTTCAAGACCGGTGCATTCGACCACTCTGCCATCTCTCCGAACGAGTGAGATAATAGCTATCTCACTGTCTGGTGTAAAGCATAAATTGTCATTATCTTTCTGTTTGACTATTTCGGCAGCAATTTTGTGGTTTGTGCTGCCATTTCGTACTCACTATTTGCGATCTGATACTAGTTATCCATTTTTACTGGGGTTAGGCCTTTAGCTCGATCTTCTATGGCATCTTCTAATTCAAACCCTGACTGCTTCCATGTACCCGCTTCTTCTGGATTAAATTTCTCTTTTGACCATTCAGCTGCTGACTCAACATTAAAGCTCGCTTCGCTCCATTGCTGTGATTGTTCAGCATTAAAGCCGCTCTTACTCCATTTTTGAGCTTTAGCTGCATCAAAGCCTATCGCTTTCCAATCTGCAATATCTCTTTCTGACATTCCTTTCCAGGTTGCTGGCGATGAAGCACAGCCATAGATAAGACACACAAAGATGGCACCGATTAACTTTTTCATTGAATACTCCCTTAACTGTAAGTGTACGTAATTGATGAAAAAACCATCAACATTAAATATAGTTAGCAGATATCACAGTTTCAAGTTAGCGATAGGGAATTATGAGATTAATAGCAAAACACCACGAAATGACTAACTAATAATGCTTTATTACGGGTGTTTTAATAAGTAGGCAGAGGTTTTAGGTATTAAAAAGGCCACATAGTGTGGCCTTTTGTGTCAAACAAGCACGTACTAAAACGTATTAACTACGCTGGCGGTTTGATTTAGGACGCGCTGCGGTAGTTTTGTGCTTACGCACTGCTCGGCGGATCTTAGCGCCTTTCACTTTAGCACGAGCGACACTGTGTTTATCAGTACCTAACATGGTGCGAGTTTCAGGCTCTAGACCTGCAACTTGGCGCAAGTAGTTTACTTGCTCCATATCCAGTTCAACCCAACCGCCACGAGGTAGTGACTTAGGTAGCTCAACCATGCCGTAACGAATACGGATAAGACGGCTAACTTGCACTTCTTGTGATTCCCATAAGCGGCGAACTTCGCGGTTACGCCCTTCTTTTAGGGTCACATGCCACCATTTATTAAGGCCTTCACCACCAGCAGCTTTGATGGTATCAAAGTTGGCAGGACCATCTTCTAATGTCACGCCTTTACGAAGACGTTGAACTGCCGCTTCAGGTACATCACCAAATGTGCGCACCGCATATTCACGGTCAACTTCATTTGATGGATGCATTAAACGGTTAGCTAGTTCACCATCAGAGGTAAATAACAGTAAACCTGAAGTATTGATATCCAAACGCCCTACCGCTACCCAACGTGAGTCACGTATTGTCGGTAAACGTTCGAAAACCGTTGTTCTGCCTTCAGGATCTTTACGACTACAAATTTCACCTTCTGGCTTATGGTATGCCAACACACGACAAATAATGTCATCTTCGGTTTTGATGGTTATAGCACGGCCATCGATACGGATTTTAGCTTCTGCTTCAACGCGATCACCTAAGTTGGCAATTTCTCCGTCTACACTAACACGGCCTGCAGCAATCCATGCCTCCATCTCACGACGGGAGCCATGGCCTGCACGGGCCAAGACTTTCTGCAATTTTTCGCTCATCTAGTTCGACTCTTCTGTTTGTTGTGACGCCATTGAGACTTTCTCAAATAACGCCTGCAATGACTCTTCATCCGATAGCGACGGTAAGTCTGCTAGGGTTTTCAAGCCAAAATAAGATAAAAATTCACTGGTGGTGGCATAGAGTGCCGGTCGCCCAGGCACTTCTTTATGACCCACTGTTTTTACCCAGTGTCTATCAGCTAAACTCTTTATTATGTGGCTGCTGACGGCCACACCTCTTACATATTCAATATCACCGCGAGTAACTGGTTGCCTGTATGCAATTACTGCTAAGGTTTCTAAGGTCGCACGTGAATATTTAGGGGATTTCTCTTGCCACAATGGTTGTAAGAATTCACTTAACAGCTCTTGGGTTTGAAAGCGATAACCACCAGCCACTTCGACCAGTTGTACCCCACGCTCTTGATAATCTTGTTGTAATTCATCGAGGCATTCTTTAATGCGTGCTCGAGAGACATCAAATTTCACTAATACTGTGTCTTTTAATGCTTTTACGGTTAGTGGTTTACCCAACACAAATAAACTGGCTTCGATTAATTGTTTTAATTGAATCATGTTTATTTGCATGGTCATCCTTTATCGTATCTTGTGCAATGCAGCTTAAAACGCTTTGACATAAATGGGGGTTAACGGCTCGTTTTGAACCAAATCAACCAATAGCTCTTTAACCAGTTCCATTAAAGCTAAAAAGCTCACTACCACGCCAGCTCGGCCTTCACTAATGTCAAATAAATCAGTAAATGGCACATAATGCTCGGTCGATAGTAAAGCTAATATCTGACTCATGCGTTCACGGGTCGATAATAGCTCGCGTTTTACATGGTGATGTTCGTTGGCATCAATTCTTTTGAGTACCTCTGAAAATGCTTGAGCAATATCAACTAAAGACACTTCAGGTGGCATCACCATTGGTTTTACATTGGGCGAGAGTGTCGCTTTCGCTAAAAATACATCTCGCTCTAGCCTCGGAAGTTCATCTAAATCAGCTGATGCCTGTTTGATAACTTCATAAGCTTTCAATTGACGAATCAACACTACCCGAGGATCTTCATCATCGTCTTCTTCGGTTGCCATTTTAGGCAACAGTAGTCGTGATTTTATCTCGGCTAATGTGGCTGCCATGACTAAATAATCAGCGGCAAGCTCTATTCGCGCTTCGGTTAAAATTTCAATATAAGCTAAATATTGGCTGGTGATTTTTTCTATTGGTAAGTCAACAACGTCGAGTTTTTGCTTACGAATTAAGTACAACAATAAATCTAGCGGGCCTTCGAATGTTTCTAAAAACACCTCAAGGGCTTCAGGAGGAATGAATAAATCATTAGGCATTGCGTCAAACGCTTCGCCTCGAACAACCGCTAAAGGTAAACTTTTCTGGATACCTTGCATTGTCGTCCCTTAATTTAATGATTAAAATCAGCTTTCTAAGTCAAATAACTTATTAAACTACATTACTACTGTTTGGCTATATCTGTTGTATTTCACAAAGATTAAACTTATATCAACTAAGTATTCAGAAAATATCTGCATCTAATTTTAGCGAGAAATTACCAAACGCGCGATTATACGCACTATTGACTGTGGTTGAAACCACTATCAATCAAACTTGTGCATTCAACCGTTGCAAGGGTTATTCAAAAATACTGGTATCGCCGGCGCCTTGACGAATTATATCGATATCGCCTTCAGACATATCTATAACCGTGGTTTGATTTTCAGCAAGGTAACCACCATGAATAATAGCATCGACATTGTGCTCTAAAATATCTCGAATATGCTCAGGATCAGACTCAGCAAATTCTGCATCTGGCATCACTAAACTGGTAGACATAATTGGCGCTTCTAACGCTTCCAATAATGCCAGTGCAATTAAATTGTTTGGCACACGAATACCAATGGTCTTTTTCTTGTCACATTGTAGTCGACGCGGCACTTCTTTACTGGCTTTAAAGATGAAGGTATAAGGCCCAGGTGTGCAACTTTTCAATAAGCGGTAAGCTTGATTATCCACTCGAGCGAAATTGGCTAATTCTGATAAATCGCGACACATTAACGAAAAATTATTGTCGTTATCAATCTTACGAATGCGCGCCATACGGGTCATGGCATCTTTTTCACCGATCATGCAGCCCAGTGCATAACCTGAATCGGTAGGATAAACAATCACCCCACCTTGTTTTAAAATATTAACCGCTTGGCTAATTAATCTCGCCTGCGGGTTTTCATCATGTATATAAAAAAATTGGCTCATGTTCGCTCCGTCCAAGATTCTGCTTGCCACACCCACTGTATCCCAGCAGGTTGGAATAAATTTTTACCCAACTCAATCCAATTACTTGGAAAATGAAAATCACTGCCAATTGACCCCATTAGGTTATTCAAATGACTTAATGCGACCAAGTTGGCTCTATCATCAATACTTTGTTGTCCTAATACGACTTCCATCGCATCACCGCCCGCTTCTTTATATTCACGGACTAATTTTTTAAGCCATTTAGCAGATAGCTTATACCCGCTTGGGTGAGCTAATACCGCAACGCCACCACTACGGTGAATAATATTAATCGCGCTGGCCATATCGCCCCAATTATTGGGAACATAACCGGTTTTATTGCGGGCTAAATACCGTTTAAAAACACTCGGCATATCTTTGGCATAGCCTTTTTCAGCTAACCAGCGCGCATAATGGCCTCGACTGATAGCTGCGCCTGCTGCAAATTTTTGTGCGCCTTCATACGCACCTTCAATACCCGCCTTAGCTAAACGAATACCAATGTCTTTAGCCCGTTGCTCACGTAATTCACGTTGGTTTGTTAAAAACGCAAGTAGCGCAGCATCGGTAATATCCAAATTTAAACCGACAATATGAATATCAAAGTTATTCCAACGAGTTGAAATTTCAACGCCATTAATCAGTTTTAATGGCGTGGAATGTTGGTTATTGTATTGATGCGCTTCAGCCAATCCAGCAACGGTGTCATGATCAGTAATAGCGAGCATTTGCACGCCTTTATCAATGGCACGTTCAACAAGTTCAGCTGGAGTGAGTACGCCGTCAGATGCGGTCGTGTGGCTGTGAAGATCGGCCAATAGGGAGTCTGTTATCATTAGGTTATTGTACTTTAAACTTTGTTAGAATGCTTAGCCATCTAGCGTTTATTTGCTACATATACATCAAATTGCTACTGCTTTAGTCGCTAGTTGTAAAAAAATAATAAATTTGAGAAATATTCAATTGACTTTATAAGCCAGCTAAGGTCTTCTATAGCTAGTTACAGAATATAAAACCCATTATAAATGACTTCGCAGTGAAATGACCTGCAAATGACATAAAGAGAACCTTTTTAAATGACAAACTTTAACGCGTTAAACATCAGTTGGTGGTGGCACTTCCCAAATTAACGGGTGGTGTGAAGCGTTGTGGTTATTTAAATAACACAAGATTTTACTAAAAAGCCCGCAGAGATGTGGGCTTTTTTGCTATTTACGGCTTGCACTCTCCAATAAAACTAACGCAATCCAAGCTAAAATGAAGAGAACAGAGTATGAAAAAGCACACTATAAGCGAGGCGCAATAAGCATTATGGAACATCAATTTGCCCATGTGGTAACCCAAAAGCAGACCTTAGCATATCACGCTGACCCGCTTAGTCTTTATCAGCATATTACTGCTAATGCGCCGCATACTATGTTGTTAGAGTCAGCAGAAATAGAAAGCAAAGATCATCTTAAAAGTATTGTATTGACCCATGCAGCCATGATGGTCCGCTGTGATGGTTACCTGCTCACCTTTACTGCATTAACTGATAACGGCGCCAGCTTACTTACGCCAATCAGTAACTTTTTCCAATCCAGTGAGCAACAACGCCAAGATAATGTTATTACCATTCATCTTGCTAAAGCCAAAGAGCTACAAGATGAAGATGCCCGCTTAAAGTCCACCTCACCCCTTGATGGTTTAAGAATGTTTGTCCAGCACATACAAACTGATCAAAGTGATGCTTTTGAGGACTTATTTTTAGGCGGTGTGTTGGCCTATGACTTGATTGATACGGTAGAGCCGCTACCTGATGTTCCTAATGCCGACAACGATTGCCCTGATTACTTATTTTATTTAGCTGAAACCTTAATCTTGGTTGACCACCAAACCCAGCAAGCCGACATTATTACTCATCAATTTTTCGACAGTGCAGCTCAAGCCTCGTCACTGCTTGAGCGAGTTACTCAGCTTAAAGCCAATTGCCAAACATTGGCAGCAGTAGCGCCATTGGTCAGTATTGATGCCCCGACTCAAGTCAATATCAGCGATGAAGCCTTTAAACAAACCGTGGTTGATTTAAAAGAGCACATTGTTGCTGGCGATATTTTCCAGGTTGTCCCCTCACGTAGCTTTAGCTTGCCTTGCCCTAATACTCTAGGTGCATACCGCGCATTAAGACTGACTAACCCAAGTCCATACATGTTTTACTTTCGTGGTCCTGATTTCACTTTATTTGGCGCATCACCTGAAAGTGCCCTTAAATATGAAGCCGCCACCAATCAAGTTGAAATCTACCCTATTGCGGGTACCCGCCAACGGGGTAAAACTGCCGATGGCCAGATTGATTTTGATTTAGATAGCCGTATTGAACTTGAACTGCGCCTTGATAAAAAAGAGCTCTCTGAGCACTTAATGTTAGTGGATTTGGCCCGTAACGATATTGCTCGTATTAGTCAAAGCGGCAGTCGTAAAGTGGCCGAGTTATTAAAAGTTGACCGCTACTCTCACGTGATGCATTTGGTGAGTCGGGTGACAGGTCAATTACGCGAAGATTTAGACGCGCTACATGCCTACCAAGCAAGTATGAATATGGGCACCTTAGTTGGCGCGCCTAAAGTTCGTGCTTCACAGTTAGTTAGACAAGCTGAACAAGCTCGTCGTGGCAGTTATGGCGGCGCTGTCGGTTACCTTAATGGTTTAGGTGATATGGATACCTGTATTGTGATCCGCTCAGCCTTTGTTAAACATGATGTTGCCCATATTCAAGCTGGTGCGGGTGTGGTGTTTGACTCCGATCCCCAAGCTGAAGCCAACGAAACCCGTCAAAAAGCACAAGCCGTTATTTCAGCAATTAAAATGGGAGGCGGACTATGAGCACTCTTTTAAACACAACTGCCACGCAAGACAATAATATGAAATTGTATTTACTCGATAACTTCGACTCATTTACCTATAACTTGGTGGATCAATTCCGCTGCTTAGGCTTTGAAGTGATGATTTATCGTAATGATGTCAGTGCTGATTATTTAGCAGAAAAGCTAATAAGCGAAAACGGTAAAGCCGCATTAGTATTATCTCCCGGCCCCGGTGCGCCTCACGAAGCAGGCTGCATGATGGAGCTTATTGCAAAAGTGGCGGGTAAAGTCCCTATGTTGGGAATTTGTCTGGGTCATCAAGCCATGGTTGAGCATTACGGCGGTAAAGTCGAACGCGCTCCTTTTGTCGTTCATGGTAAAGCCAGTCCAACCATTCATAATAGCGAAGGTGTATTTGCTAACCTGCCTTCACCTCTGCCCGTTGCCCGTTATCACAGCTTAGTCGCCACTCAAGTGCCGGCATGTTTAGAGGTCATTGCCAGTACAGATGATATGCCAATGGCAATTTTGCATCCTCAAGATAAAGTGGTGGGTTTTCAATTTCACCCAGAATCAATATTAACCACTTTAGGCAGCACCTTATTAACGCAAACGCTTACCTACCTAACTCAAACATCTGCAGATGTTGATACGTCAGCTAGTGTTGATTCACCAGTTAAAGGAGCCCTGTAATGGCTGAGCTACAACCACTTTTAGACTCGCTATACCAAGGTAATGCCCTTACTCGCGGCCAAAGTGCGCAATTATTTAGTGCTATTGTTGCTGGCGAAATGGATCCCGTCGCCATGGCGGGCATGTTAGTGGCGCTAAAAATGCGCGGCGAAACCATTGATGAAATAACAGGTGCTGCAGATGCGCTGCGTCGAGCGGCTAAACCTTTCCCACGAAGCGCATCGTCGTTAAGCCAAGGCGTAGTCGATATTGTTGGCACAGGTGGCGATGGCCATAACACCATTAATATCTCTACTACCGCGTCTTTTGTTGCTGCAGCTGCTGGAGCAAAAGTCACTAAACATGGTAATCGCGGCGTATCGAGTAAATCGGGCGCATCTGATGTGCTATCGCACTGCGGCATAGCCTTAACCATGAGCCCTGAATCTGCCAGTAAATGTGTTGATGATTTTGGTTTATGTTTCTTGTTTGCGCCCCATTACCATGCCGGTGTAAGACATGCTGTGCCTGTAAGGCAAGCCCTTAAAACTCGCACCATTTTTAATATTCTAGGCCCGCTGATTAATCCAGCAAAACCTGAAGCCATGTTACTTGGGGTGTATTCACCGAAACTAATCGCGCCGATTGTCAATGTGCTTAATGCCTTAGGCGTGAAACGTGCAATGGTGGTGTATGGCAGCGGTTTAGATGAAGTTGCGTTACATGGCGAAACCCAAGTAGCTGAGCTTAATGATGGCAAAATTCGTTTTTATAAATTAACCCCACAAGACTTAGGTGTTGAGCCTGCAGAAATTAAAGCACTAGAAGGTGGTGAGCCAAGTGACAATGCCCTTATCACCCAAGCAATTTTAAAAGGTGAAGGCCAACCTGCTCATCGTGACGCTGTCGCCATTAATGCCGGCTGTGCGCTTTATGTCAGCGGTGTGTGTGACACGGTACAGCAAGGCACAGCGTTAGCACTTGAAACCATCAACAGTGGTAAAGCTTATGAAGTATTAACCCAACTCGCTGCAGCAAGCCAACAAGAGGATGCGAAATAATGACTACCACTAACTCTGGCGCTAATACAGCGGATAAAGAATCAAACGTATTAACCAAGATTGTTGATACCAAAGTAGCGCATATTGCCTCATTAAAATTGCGCTACCCTGAAGCCAGCTTACAGCCAAAAATTTCAGACCGTAGTTTGTTTGATGCGCTTAAGGCACCCAATGCCGGTTATATTTTTGAATGTAAAAAAGCCAGCCCTTCTAAAGGCCTCATTCGCCCTGTGTTTGATGTTGAAGCCATTGCCGACATTTACGTCAAATATGCCGCCGGTATTTCAGTATTAACCGATGAGCAGTTTTTCCAAGGCGATATCGACTATATTCCGTTAGTACGCGCTCGCGTTAGCCAACCTATTTTATGCAAAGACTTCTTTGTTGACCCATACCAAATCAAGCTTGCGGCTCATCAAGGCGCCGATGCAGTGCTATTAATGTTGTCAGTACTTGATGATGAGCAATACAAGCTTTTAGCCGCTGAAGCCGCAAAATACAATTTAGATGCCTTAACTGAAGTCAGTAATCAACAAGAGTTAGACCGAGCAATTGAACTTAATGCCGCTATTATCGGTATTAATAACCGTAACTTGCGTGACTTAAGTACCGACCTTGCCATGACAGAAGCCTTAGCGCCGCAAATTCCAGCTGACCGAGTTATTATTAGTGAGTCTGGCATTTACACCAACCAACAAGTTAAGCGATTAAATCCACTGGTTGATGGCTACCTTGTTGGCAGTTCAATTATGGCCCAAGATGATATTGATTTAGCCTGTCGTCAGCTCATTTTTGGCAATAATAAGGTGTGTGGTTTAACCCGTTTTGAAGACATTAGCGTGGTAGCTCAAGCGGGCGCGGTATTTGGCGGATTAATCTTTCATTCAAAATCGCCACGTCATGTCAGCGTTGAACACGCGGCAGACCTTGTTAACCAAAGCCAGCAAGCAGGCATTGGACTTCATTTTGTCGGCGTATTTGTCAATCAAGCCAATGCTGAAATCGTTGCAACCGTCAAGGCTGTTGGTTTAAAGGTAGTGCAATTACACGGTAATGAAACCAGCGCCGACATAAGCGAGCTAAAACAATTACTCGCAAGCGCCAAGCTTGATTGCCAAATTTGGAAAGCGGTGAGCGTAGACAGCAGCACCAATACCGTTGGCGATAAAGCACAAGGCTGTGGCCGATACTTATTCGATAGTAAAAATAGTGCTGGATTTGGCGGCACCGGCGAGACATTTAACTGGCAAGGGTTACTCGATTCATCAGTTATAACAGCGACTGAACGAGATAACGCCATGCTTGCAGGTGGGCTGACACCCGAAAATATATTTGAAGCCAACCAGCAAGGCTTTTATGGCTTAGATGTTAATTCAGGGGTTGAATCTGCGCCCGGAATTAAAGATGCACACAAAATTAATTTAGCCTTTAACGCCATTAGAAAGAATTAGTGCCATTAGGCAAGACTGAATGGCAAAGCGCCTGCTAAACAACAAAATTAAACAGAATCATTAAGGAATACCCATGACAAAGCTTAAGTTAGACCCTTATTTTGGTGAATATGGCGGCATGTATGTGCCACAAATTCTAGTCCCTGCTCTTAAGCAACTAGAAACTGCCTTTGTTGATGCTCAAGAAGATCCTGAGTTTCAAAAAGAGTTTACTGATTTACTGAAAAACTATGCTGGTCGCCCAACTGCGCTGACATTAACCCGTAATTTAAGCCCTAACCCAATGGTAAAAATTTACCTAAAGCGTGAAGACTTACTCCACGGCGGCGCCCATAAAACTAACCAAGTATTAGGCCAGGCATTACTGGCAAAACGTATGGGTAAAAAAGAAATTATTGCAGAAACCGGAGCAGGCCAACATGGCGTTGCATCGGCATTAGCCTGTGCGTTATTAGGGCTTAAATGTAAAGTTTACATGGGCGCTAAAGACGTTGAGCGTCAATCACCTAACGTATTTAGAATGAAGTTAATGGGCGCAGAAGTTATCCCTGTCACCTCAGGCTCAGGTACCCTTAAAGATGCTTGTAATGAAGCCATGCGTGACTGGTCTGCAAGTTATGACAAAGCACATTACTTATTAGGCACAGCTGCTGGGCCGCATCCATTTCCGACAATTGTACGTGAATTTCAGCGCATGATTGGTGAAGAAACTAAACAGCAAATTCTTAAAAAAGAAGGCCGTTTACCAGATGCCGTGATTGCCTGTGTCGGTGGAGGTTCAAACGCCATTGGCATGTTCGCTGACTTTATTGACGAAAAAGACGTTGAGCTTATTGGCGTTGAGCCGGCAGGTAAAGGCATTGATACCCCAATGCACGGCGCGCCGTTAAAGCACGGTAAAACTGGTATTTTCTTTGGGATGAAAGCGCCACTAATGCAAAATAGCGATGGCCAAATTGAAGAATCATACTCAGTGTCAGCAGGTCTTGATTTCCCATCTGTTGGTCCACAGCATGCTTATTTAAATTCAATTGGCCGCGCTCGATATGAGTCAGCAACCGATGATGAAGCCTTAGAGTGTTTCCAGTTATTGGCTCGCACTGAAGGGATTATCCCAGCATTAGAGTCAGCTCACGCGATCGCTTATGCCGTACGATTAGCAAAAGAGGCAACCAAAGAAACCATTTTAGTGGTTAACCTTTCGGGCCGTGGTGATAAAGATATTTTCACCGTCTCTGACATTCTAGAACAACGTGCTTCAGCTGATGCTGCGAAATAAGGAAATCAACATGTCTGTAAATAATACCAATCGTTATCAAGCTGCTTTCGCTGAATTAGCCGCTAAAAAACAAGGCGCTTTTGTGCCTTTTGTGACCTTAGGCGATCCATCGGTTGAAGTATCACTTAACATCATTAAAACCCTAGTGGATAACGGCGCTGACGCATTAGAGTTAGGCTTTCCGTTTTCAGATCCATTAGCAGATGGCCCTGTGATCCAAGGCGCAAACTTACGTGCCCTAGACTCTGGCACCACAGTGGCTGATTGCTTTGCGCTGCTCACCCAAGTGCGTGAGTTATACCCAGATATGCCTATTGGCTTATTGTTATACGCAAACCTTGTGTTTACTAATGGCATTGATGCGTTTTATAGCAAAGTGCAACAAGCCGGTGTTGATTCTGTGCTAATTGCGGACGTGCCCGTTGAAGAGTCAGCTCCCTTTAGTGAAGCTGCTAAAAAACACGGGATCTCGCCAATTTTTATCGCCCCGCCTAATGCTGATAGCGACACCTTAAAAATGGTCAGCGTTGAAGGTCAAGGCTATACCTATTTGTTATCTCGTGCTGGGGTAACAGGAACAGAGTCAAAAGCTGGTCAGCCCATTGATCAAATACTCGCTAAACTGGCTGAATATAATGCACCGCCACCATTATTAGGTTTTGGTATTGCTGAGCCAAGCCAAGTCAGTGAAGCTATTAACGCTGGCGCTGCTGGCGCAATTTCAGGTTCTGCTGTAGTGAAAATCATTGAGCGAAACCAGCACGATGAAGCGGCATTGCTACAACAGTTAGCTGAATTTACCCGTAATATGAAAGCGGCGACGCATAAGGGCTAATTGAGTAAGCTTACAAGTCAACGGACATAAGCTGACGTTAATTAAAGCAAAACATTGAAACTAAATATGCCGTAATCCAATAGGATTGCGGCATTTTTTTATATTAATGGGACCAAACATACACAGCGCCAATACCGATCCTCAACGATCAATAAAAACTTATCAAAATTTCCCCAAGTTCAGCCGAACGACGGCGAATCAACTTCAGATCAGCTGCGGTAACTGCTACACTTTGAGCCATTATTTTCCTTTAGCAAACGGACTGCTAACACTTACTTTTAGGTTATTGCATCTAATGAAACAACTGCTTGATTTTCTGCCATTGGTTATCTTTTTTACCGTCTATAAATTTTATGATATTTATACTGCAACAGGTGCGCTAATTGCTGCCACAGCCGTGCAGCTTATCGTGACTTATTTGCTCTATAAACAAGTCGAAAAAATGCATTTAATCACCTTTGCCATGGTGACCTTTTTCGGCACCTTAACCTTAGTGTTCCATGATGACGCATTCATTAAATGGAAAGTCACCATAGTCTATGCCTTCTTCGCCATCGCATTACTTGTCAGCCAGTTAATTGGCAAGCCAATTTTAAAAAGCATGCTTGGCAAAGAAATGAAGTGTGCTGATAACATTTGGGCCAACGTCACTTGGTATTGGGTTACCTTCTTTGTTGCCTGTGGTTTGGCTAATATCTATGTTGCCTTCAGTTTGCCGCTAGAAACCTGGGTCAACTTTAAAGTCTTTGGCTTAAGTGCATTAACACTGGTCAATACTGTTATTACCGTTGTGTATCTGTATAAACATATGGAACATGATGAGTCTGAACAAGCAAAATAAACTTAAGGAAACTTACTTATGTGGTACATGATTTCGTCACAAGATGTTGAAAACAGTTTAGAAAAGCGCATGGCTGTCCGCCCTGCTCATTTAGCGCGCCTAGAAGCATTGGCTGGCGAAGGTCGTTTGCTTGTTGCAGGCCCTCATCCTGCTATTGATAACGAAAATCCTGGTGAAGCAGGCTTTACCGGTTCGTTAGTAGTTGCTGATTTTGAGTCATTAGTCGCTGCACAAGCTTGGGCAGATGAAGACCCGTATATTGCAGCGGGCGTTTATGAAAAAGTTATCGTTAAGCCATTTAAAAGAGTACTGGTTTAATGAAAATAGTCTCATTTAACATTAATGGTATTCGAGCACGTTTGCATCAGCTGCAAGCGTTAATCGACAGCCACCAGCCTGATGTTATTGGCCTGCAAGAAACCAAAGTCCACGATGAAGCATTTCCAGTCGCTGACGTTGAAGCAATGGGTTATCACGTACATTATCACGGTGGTAAAGCCCATTACGGTGTGGCTATGCTGTCAAAAGCTGAACCTGTTGAAGTCATTAAAGGTTTTAGTAGCGATGCAGAAGATGCCCAACGCCGGATGATCATGGGTAAGTTTACTCAAGCTAATGGCCGTATTCTAACTGTGATAAATGGCTATTTCCCACAAGGGGAGAACATCAGCCATGAGACTAAATACCCTGCTAAACGCAAATTCTACCAAGACTTAATGCAACACCTTGCCGATAACCACACCCCAGATGAAGATATCGCGATTATTGGTGATATTAATATTTCACCGATTGATTTAGATATTGGTATTGGTGAAGTGAACGCCAAGCGTTGGCTTAAAAGCGGTAAGTGCAGTTTTCAACCTGAAGAACGTGAATGGTTAGCGACATTAAAAGACTGGGGCTTTGTTGATAGTTTCCGTGAATTACACCCAGATCGCACTGAGCGTTATTCTTGGTTTGATTATCGCAGTAAGGGCTTTGTTGATAACCGCGGTTTACGTATTGATGTGGTGATGGTGACCAAATCTATGTTGCCAAGGCTGACTGAATCAGACGTAGATTACGATTTACGCGCTATTGAAAAACCATCAGATCACGCCCCGATTTGGAGTACTTTTTCAGACTAGTTTTCTGATGCGAATGTAAAACCTTAAGGTTGGCATTCCTATGTCTTGTCCTAAAAAGCCTAACTACACCTTGAGTATATAGTAGTTAGGCTTTTTGATAACTGCCTCGCTTTAAATGACCAAGGTGGCTTTATTGATGCCTAGATTAATCAGCATAAGTTTCAGTTGATGCACAAACTTTGTTTCGGCCAGATTTCTTAGCTTGATACATGGCATGGTCAGCATCAGCAATCAGTTTATCTAATGATGTACCAGAAGTGCTGAAGTCACTCACCCCAAAGCTGCCACTTATCTCAAAATTAAACCCTGTTTCATCAGTGATGATTGCATTAAGTTTGGCTCGGTAGGTTTCAGCTATGACTAATGCATCGCTTATGCTGCAGTTGGGCAAAAACAAACAAAACTCTTCACCGCCAACACGGGCAAAAATATCTTTATTACGGACTATTTCTTTGCACTCTGAAGCGACCATTTTTAATACCCAGTCCCCTGTTTTATGGCCATAACTGTCATTGATGTTTTTGAACTTGTCTAAGTCAAACAATATACAGCTGCCTGACTGCTTGAGGTTATTACATCTGGCAATCGCAATAGTGGCACGTTGAGTGAAATAGCGACGATTAAACAATCCGGTTAGAGCATCATTTTGCGCTAGATGACGCAGTTTCTTTTGCGTCGATTTGGTTCTGAAAATCATCCCTAGTAATACGGTGACACACAAAATGAGCAGTGCGATAAATAAACGGTTATTTTCTGATTCAACGGTATCAATCTTTTGTTTTAGCAATAATAAATTGTTTTGTTGGCGTAAAAACTCAATATTATTTTGTTGCTCAGCAGCTCGATGTTTTGCGAGTTGATAAGCTAAGTGTTTGGCTTTTATATCATTCAAGTAAGCCTTATCCGCTTCGGCAAATTGTTGATAATATTTAAGCGCCTCAATGGGGTTATTCGCTTGTTCAGCAAGGCTATACAATATTTTATTAGCAATCACTTCTGGTTCTGAACTGCCTAAAGTTTCAGTATAAGTTAATGTCTTTAAAGCCATTTTTTTAGCCTGCTGGTTTTCACCTAAGTCGAAATAGGCTTGAGCAAGGAAACCATAGAAATAAGATAAAATTGGGGTGTATTGGGTTTGCTCAATCATCGATTGATGTTGCAGTAACAGTGCTAACGCTTGTTGGTGTAGATTTGTTTTTATTAATAGCGAAGCCTTAGAGGTATAAATCCCACTCAGCACTACAGGCTCTTGAGCCTGCTCGCAAGACTCAATGCCATCATTAAAAAGCGGACTATCGTACTCAATCAGATTGAGTTTGGATTTAGCCTCTAACGAAAGCTGCGCCGCCATGCAGTGATTACGGCCTTTTGTGACGTAATCAGATAGCTTACTGGCATATTCTTCACCTAGCTCATATTGACCAATTTGATTATAAAAAATGGCATTGATGAGTAATCCACGTTGTTTATTTTCGTTATCTACAATATCGGGCAATAAGCTTTGGCTAATGAGCAGATGCTTTAGGCCTTGATTCCAATCTTTCGATATAGCATAGATGTTAACCAGTGATATCGTTGCCCGAAATCTAATCGACGTGGATGTTTGATCGTTATCGACAATATCGGTATAGAGGCCAATCGCGCCTTTAAAATCACCTTTAAATGATTTTTGATAAGCCAGCAGGTAGTGGTAATGCCCTTGTTGTTGCTGAGACAGCTGTGCTTGTTCTAGTTCTGATAATATTGTCTGAAACGTTTCTGGGTGGCTACTACGAAGATTATCAGCCTTAACTAACAAATCATCGATGTAATTTGCGTTTAGCGATGTTGAAATAAATAGTGCGAAAATAAAAACAAACTTTTTCATCAACTTTAGATCCATTTTTATTTTCGCCAGTTATCTATGTAAATAGTTAAGTATTTGAGGGGTCGTTATCTTTATCTTCAGGCTGGCTTTCATCAGCAGGTTTTTCATCCTCTGCTGGTTTTTCACCTTCTGCAGGAAGCATCATGCAAACAATATCAGGGCAAATATCAAGCTGCTTTTCTAAGCTAGTGATGTCATTACTTGATAATGCCTGTTTTAACTCAGGAGTTAAATTGGATGTTGAAATCGCATCCGCTAATGAAAGTGGATTTTGTAAGTCCGCATCTTGTCCCATACGCTCGAGTAATTGAATAATGTTTGACATGTTTTCTCCTTAAAATGATGTCTTGTAAATCCAGCTTATATTTACAATTTAGCTTGCTTGGTGGTGACTTAATTGAGCTTCTAGCTCAAGTAGTCGGGTTTGTAATTTGGTATTAACTTTCATACTTTCTGAAGGCGGGATCACCAATGTGGTATGTTGATGGATAGCAACTTGGGCTAATTCGTTAACTGGGATGCGTTGTTGGCGAACCTTATCAATCGGTAACACTGCCGCTTCATATAATATTACCGAATGGTCTGCAGGATAAGTTTCAAGTAACAGTTCAACTAACAGTTGCTTATGGGCTTGTCCTGTCTCAAGTCGCTGTAAAGACTTATCGCCAGCGACACCCACTTGCCATAATATTAAGTAAGCAGATGCATCAATTTTACGTTGATAGAACATAAATTGACTTGCTTCAAAATGCTGACAACCAACACGACCCGGGTCGATGCCTAAATCCGCATATAAACAGTCTTCAGCAGAAATGCCAGGGATCATCTTGGCATCAAAACCCTCTTTTTTTGCCTGTTCGATTGCAACATGGGGAGCTTGAGCGAATACGCCTGGGTGGCCGTAAAAAGCGCCAACGACTTTTTTACCCGCTCTGACTTGTGCGAGCATGGCATCAACCATTTGTTTATAGGTAATGTGGCGAGACTTTCCTTTATCGTAGAAGACTTGTAGGCTTCGGACATCGGGGTGCATTTCTTTAAGCCATAACTCGACAATACCGTTAGAGACACCAGAAAATACCACGTCGGCTTTATCAATATGGCTCTTGCTAATAGGGCAAATATGCGCCCCTAGCGTCATTCCTAACCCTACGCAAACTAAAGATCCATTCATTGGAGTGTATTCTCACGCCTTAATAATTACAGCTAATGTTACTTCAATGTTACCTTGATGATAACAATTTAACAGGTATTAATATGATTTGGCAGTGATTTCTGCCAAATTTCTGCGGTGACATAACTACTGATGTATTGGGTTTTATCTTTAGTGCTTTTTTTATCTGTGATATCAGCTTCTGGCTGTTCGATAATAAACCCCAATTTTTGGGTACTTCTATGGGTTGCATAATTGGTGCTGTCATATTGAGCGTAAATTCGTTCGAATTTAAGCTGACTAAAACCAAAACTAATTAAGCCGATAGTCGCCTCTTCAGCAAGTAACTTACCGTTATATTGTCTTAATAACATAATGCCAATATCAGCGTGGTTCGATTGATTTTGTTGTGCGAATAAGCTTTGTAAACCGATTGCTTGGTTATTGTGTTCGATAAGCCACACCCTGCGTTGTTTGATTGGAGTGAGGTTATCTTGTAAGGCAGTTTCGAAAAATTGCTTGATTTGCTTCGGCTCAAAGGGGGCGCATATTTTTCGCATTGTTTTAGGATCGGAGTAGAGCCGCTCAAATATGTCAAAATCACCTTGCTGTATTAATCGCATTGACAGACGTTGAGTGTTAAAGCTGTAATTCATTTAACCGCACCCGTTGATACTGATAGCTGATGTTTGGCTGCCCCTTGCACCAGTTTTGATTCAAAGGGTACTTGCTCTGCAAAACGAATCACTCCAGTTTTATGTTCCTCTCGGTCAAAAATAACGTAGTAATTGTTGAGTAGCGGTAAGCCAATTAATGACTGATTACCCCACTGCGGTAACTTGCCAATAATTTTGAAACACGCTTTACCTTGTAAAGGACTATTAAGTTGCCAGTAATCATGGGGCTTGCAAGTTAATGTGATGGGTTCTGGTTGGTGACTATTGGTTTGAGTATGAGTATGAGTTTGAGTTTGAGTTTGAGAGTGAGTATGAGAAGCTGGCGCACCGCCATGACCATCACACTCAGGATGACCCGCAAAAATAAACTCAATATCTGGCCACTGCGTTAAATCCAGTAATTCGGCATCGATCCCCACTTCTTGTGCTGCAAGGTCGGTAAAAGGCGCAATTAAGCTTAAAAAATCCTGTGGAATGCCAGTGTGTTTGTTTGCTGCGGAAGCGGCTAGTTTTTCAGTCAAGGTTTGTAAGTTCTGCTTTAACCCCTCGAATAACACATCCGTTAACATGATACCGCTAGTGCCGGTATCGATAATTGCATTGGTTAAGTAGTAGGCAAACTCAGGTTTAAGATCGGCGGCATTAATTTGCGCAAAGTCACCCACTTTAATCCCAACTAAGGTGACATTGTAGTGTACGTTATGTTCAACTTTTATGTGCTTGAATTGACCTTGATATAAGTGTGTTTGCTCTTTGCCACCACCAAGAATTAACCAGCCCTGATTTAAAGGATCTGCAGCAAGTGATGCTTTTGATGGCGTTGCACTCGCCACATGCACACTGGATCGCTGAGAGTAAAAAGCGAACTTGTTTGCACATAATCCTTGAGTTTCTAACTGGGTAAAATACGGCAAAATATCCTGCTCTGGCTGAGTTTTTAAAAAAGCCTTAAAGCGGGTTAAATCATTGCTACTAAAGTGCTGATGTTCATCAGTGTGGTGATGAGTCTCATTTGGGCAAACCGAATCCTCTTCTGAAAATGGCCAAGGATAGGTAACTGGCGGGGAAACATTACGTTCAACTAAATAATCATGCAGGTCATAGCTTGAATTCAGTTGATAGTAAGCTAGGCCTAAAATACCATTGGCTTCGCCAAATGTTTTGCGTTGTGCCAGCGAAGACACCACTGCTACAGGACACGGATTCAAAGTAAATGAAAATGTATCATTGCCTATGGTGACATTCGTATTTATGACAGGCCCGTCCCAACCACCGATACCGTAAGTCACTTCCTGAGCAAAACTGGTGGCCGTTAAATCTGTATCATCTTCGGGGTGATAAGCGACTTGACCGACAACTAATGTGCTACTACCAGAATCAACAATTAAGTTCACTTCCGTTTGTTGACTGCCAATATGTAACTTTACTGTGTAACCGCCTTTTGCATAAATATTGATGAGAGGTAAGGCCAATGGATGTGTTGCTGTCATGTGTCGCAGTCCTGTGCTGTCGAGATTTACTTTTAAAATCGATAATTTAGCTTTAGCTTATATTAAATAAAATTACCTTACTTGTTTTAATTAACTCTTAGCCAAAACATTAGCATGGCCCCTTTTTACAAAAAGCGTCACTGTTGACCTTCTAAATCGAATATGTGCTCACTTCAATAAAGCCTGTGCTGGTCTTGCAAATTTCAGTGTTATTTATACTTTATTATTAAAAATACTTACAAAAAAACGCCCAAATTCTATCACCAATTTGGGCGTTTAAACTTGCTGGCTAAAGTTACATTTTTAACACTTTATTCAGTGGTAAATCACGATAGCGCTTACCGGTAGCAGCAAAAATCGCATTGGTTAAACTTGGCGCCACAGGCGGCACACCGGGCTCACCCACACCAGCGGGTTTTGCGCTTGATGCCACGACAATGGTTTCAATTTCAGGTGATTGCCCCATTCGTAATAACCGATAGTTATGGAAGTTTGATTGCTCCACTTTACCGTCTTTGTAGCTAATCTCGCCCATCATCGCGAGGCTTAAACCAAATATAACCGCACCTTCTGTTTGCGAGTGCGCTCTATCAGGGTTAACCACTGTACCCGCATCAATGGCGGCGATACTCTTTAAAACCTTGAGGTTATCGCCGTTAACTTCAACTAATGTCGCAACCGCCACGTAGCTGACGAAGCTACGATGTACTGCAAAACCCCAGCCTTGACCGTCTTTGACTTTAGGGTGTTTCGCCATCGCTTTTTCTACCGCATCGATAACACCAAGAAAACGACCAATATCGATGGGAAAATCATCTAAGGTTTCACCATAGTTACCGTATTTGACGATTTGGTTCTCAAGCTTTTCATAGCGTGGCGTACCGAGCAGCTCACGCCACATTGCAATGCAAGGTTTACCTGCATTGACCGCCAGTTCATCGACAAAGCTACCGATCCCAAAACCGTGTTGAATATTACACACAGAGCGCATCCAACCGATACGAGAGTGAGCCGTGGCTTTCACTGACTCTAATTGAATTTGAGGTAAATTAAACGGCATATCGGAAAAGCCCAGGTCCAATTCGCCAGCCGATGGCATATCAACGCCTTCAGCAAAGGTTGAACTAATAGACGGGAAACCACTGCGAGCCAGTAATGCTTGTGGCGCTTGGTTGTTATCTAACTTAGCTTGATAATACTGAGCGCTAATTGCATGGTAATAGCCATTTTGAATTTCATCTTCACGGCTCCAGCTGACTTTTACTGGCTTATTCAGTTGCTTGGATAATATCGCCGCTTCTACACTAAAATCGGGCTTAGATTTACGTCCAAAACCACCACCAAGTAGGGTGACATTGACTTTAACTTGCTCGTCTTTAAGCCCTAAAGTGCCGGCAACATTTTTCTGAGTGCTTTGGGGCGTTTGAGTTGATGCCCACAGCTCGCAACCTTCTTTGGTTACTGAAGCGACCGCTACAGGTGGCTCCATCATCGCATGGGTGAGATACGGCACTGTGTACACCGCTGATAAGCTATTATCTTTATTCCAATCAGTAACACTGTCACCCAATTGGCGAATAACTTGTCCAGGTTGGCCAACCCGAGTCACTAGCTGAGCTAAATCTGCATCAGAGTCATAACGGCTATTAGCTGATTCGGTCCAAGTTACTTTTAATGCTTTTCGACCTTGAATTGCGCTCCAGGTGTTACTCGCAATAACAGCTACCCCGCCAAGGGCTTGAAATAACGGCGCGCCTTTAGCAATAGGAATTTGAATAACATCTAGCACTCCTGCAACCGCCCTTGCTGCACTGTCATCAATTGAGGCAACATCGCTGCCTAAAACTGGCGGGCGAGTGATTGAGGCGTAAACCATGCCTTCAACCTTAATATCATAACCAAACACCGCTTTACCGCTGATCATGTCGTCCATATCAACAATTGCGGGAGATTTACCAATGTGGGTAAATTTTGACGCAGGCTTTAAAGTCACACTATCAAGTGCTGGCGTAGTTAATACACTTGCTGCGAGCGCTAAATCGCCAAAACTTAACGACTTTGAGGAGGACTTATCATGGACTTTACCCGCCTTGGCATACACTTGCGATGGCGGTACTTTCCACTCATTCGCAGCAGCTTGCTCAAGCATGACTCGGGCAGTGGCACCCATTTGACGCATTCGCTGATAATGCTTACGTATACTGCGACTGCCATCGGTATTTTGACTGCCAAACTCTTCGTTAGCGAGACCTTGCACGACGACGATTTGTTCCCAGTCAGCTTCTAACTCATCTGCTAATACTTGAGGAATACCCGTTCTGATCCCTTGGCCCATTTCAGAGCGGTGACAGGTCAAATACACTTTATTGTCTTCACCAATGGCAATAAACAAGTTTAGCTGCGCTTGTTTGCCTTCTGCCATGGCCATTGGGCTCCAAGCAAGCCCAGATGCTCCAAGGGCTAAACCACCTCCTACGGCGCCAAATAACTTCAACACCCCACGGCGACTCATATTTTCTACGGCGGTAAAGGTAGTCATAATTACGCCTCCACTTTGGTGTTAGCGGCAGTAAAAATAGCTGCCTTAATACGTGGATAGGTGCCGCAACGACAAATATTACCGGTCATAGCTTGATCAATTTGTGCTTCTGTTGGATTGGCTGTCGTGGTTAATAATGCCGCTGCAGACATTAACTGCCCTGCTTGGCAATAACCGCATTGCGGTACGTTATGTTCAACCCAAGCCGCTTTTAACTTGTCAGCTTCAAGGCCTTCAATGGTGGTAATTTGCTTACCTGCTGCTTGCTTAATACTGGTCAGGCAGCCTCTAACCGGTTTGCCATCAAGGTGAACAGTGCAAGCGCCGCATAAGCCAGCGCCGCAACCAAACTTAGTCCCAGTTAAGCCTAAGATATCGCGCAGCGCCCATAAAATGGGCATATTCGGGTCGGCATCAAGGCTAAAATTTTTGCCATTTACCTGCAACGTTTGTGTTTGTTGTGTCATAACTTACTCCTTGTTGACCAACCACTGCTTGAGATCGGTTTGAGTATCAATATCAATTGCCGCTTGCGCTAATGGCAAAACAGTCAATTGTTGCTGTTCTAAATGTCGTGTTAATATTTTTTTCGCACCACTGTCGCCTTCAAGTTGCTGTAATGCTTCAAAGTCACTGGCGAGAAAGATGGCTGGTACACCGGGGCTTTGCTGGTAATAAGCCGCAGTGGTTTTACCAAATTGGCAAAAAAGCCCATACAGGCTTAAATAATCTGAATGAGAGATGGCAACTTGATCTGCTAATGTCAGTAGTAATGCATCAGCCTGTTGTGATTGGGCATAACTTGCCGCCATAGCCACTGAACTTGCCAAACCTGATTGCCAGTTTTGATTGGTTAATATCTCAATGTCATTGGCGAGTAATGGACTAAGTAGGTCTTTATGGCCGCCAAGTACCAAAACTGGTGGCGATAGATCTAACTCGGTTGTCGCCTTACTCAATATTGCATAACTCTGTTGAATTAGGCTTTGCGCGTTATTATCAGCGCTTAACGTTGCGGCAAGTTTTGCCCCATTAAAGCGAGTACTACCCCCTGCGGCTAACATCACGGAGACCACATTAGGGGGAGTAGAAAATAAATTCATCAAAGCATGACCTTATCAAGATTACTTAACTCACCTTGCCGCTTAAGTCCGTGATGTAATACCCCGTGGCATTGAGACAAGATACTTAAGGCCACAGAACTTGGTAGCTCTCCGCCTAATGCCAGCCCTGCAGGGGCTGAGAAAAAGCCACTAAAATCATCAGTTGAAAGCTGACATTTTTGCAACACCTTATCTCTTCGATGAGTTGGCCCTAAAAGCGCGATATAAGCGAGGTTTGTTCCTTGCAATAGGCTTAATGCTGCAGCGTCCATATCCAAGTTATGATTCATAACTACGGCCGCATCAAGGTGTTGTATTTCTAACAAATCTATCTGCGTTAGTGGTTTTTTACAAATCTTAGCATCTGGAAAATCATAGCCTCTTGCATACGCAGAGCGACTATCAAATACGCTGACTTGCCAGTCAAGCTGCTGCGCCATAGCCACCAAAGGCTGTGCATCCAACCCGCCACCAAACACCCCTAAATGAAATGGGCTTCTGACTGGGATACGTAACAAGTTGAGGTTATTGTCAGAACTCACGTCAGTAACAATACCAGTAATAATGTCTGCTGCAGTTTGCTTGTAAGCTATGTCATCAGCAACGAACTTACCTACGACTTGGCCAGCATGGCTATGATGCTCAACTATCGATAATTGGTACGAGCCTTTTTTACCTAGCGTCAGCTGGTGATGTAACTCGGCTAAGCCGAGGTAATGATTATCACCTAATAGCGGCACCATCATAATGTTGACCAAACCACCACAACCTAGTTGGTAACTGGTGTCATTTTCATCAGTGGCGTCATAGGTTAATTGCTGAACTTGCTGGGTTTGTATGGACTTTTGTGCGTGACGACGTAAGTCTGCTTCCAAGCAGCCACCACTTAACATACCTAAGGTTTTCCCCAAAGGGTCAAACAGCATAATGGCGCCAGGTTTTCGGTATGAAGAACCTTCAACAGAAGTGATGACTGCTAAAGTCCAGTCTTGTTGCGGTTTTTCAGCCCAAGTGTTTAACAATGATAATAAATGATGTGCCATGAGTCCCTGCCAGCATGCTGAGTGATGTAAAATACCCATCAGCAGTGATTGAGCAAAACACCATAAGTGCTTTTAGTGACTATAAGCTAGCAAAGCATCTGCAGAATGCAAAGCCTTATGGCATTCACCAAAGACTTAACGGTATCGATTTAAGGGCAAGTGTAACTATGTTTGAACCAGCAAGTCAGGCTAGTCGCTGGTTTAAGGGATGTGAAGCTGGTGCAAGATAAAATGTAACGGTTTATGCCAATTTAGCTAGCAGTGTATTTTACTTTACACTGCTAGCTTGCTGCGTAAGCCACCGGGCAATATTCCCAGCAGCTAAATGAATACGCTTGAGCCTAGCCCAATAATTGATCAGCAACAAATGGATTATGCTGACGCTCTTCTTCAAAAGTCGACATAGGACCATGACCGGGTATAAAGGTTACTTTTTCCCCTAAAGGCCATAATTTTTGTGTAATTGAGTGGATCAGTTGTTGATGGTCCGATTGCGGAAAATCAGTGCGGCCAATGGAGCTTCTAAATAGCACATCACCAACCCATGCAAGGTTTGATTTATTAGAGTGAAACACCACATGTCCTGGAGTATGACCGGGACAATGCACCACCGATAAACGCTCTTCGCCAATGGTCACTTCATCGCCTTCATTTAAATATTGGCTAGGCTCAAACGAGTCAACATGCGCAAAACCAAAGTTCTGGCTTTGCTTTGCTAGCCCTTGTAGCCAAAATTGGTCAGCGATATGTGGGCCAATGATAGGAATATTAAGCTGATTAGCCAGTGTTTTCGCGCCGCCAACATGATCAATATGACCATGGGTTAATAAGATTTTTTCTAAGCTCAGACCTAACTTATTAACTTCAGTAATAATACGTTCAATGTCACCACCGGGATCGACAACGGCTGCCAGTTTGGTTTTTTCACACCAAATAACACTACAATTTTGTTGAAACGGGGTGACTGGAATGATTTGGTACTTCATTACTTCTATCCTCAAATTGAGAAAATTATCGCGACCAAGTTATTATGCGTTAAAGCTTAATAAAATGTTTGATCTATCTATAAGAATCAGAAAATAAAACCAATTAGTTGGTTGGAACACAAGCATTTTTACTGAGCTTGCATCGCTGCCCAAACAAATGAATAATTTAACATCACCACTTCATTTAATTAGCATCATATTTTCATTGTGACCAAGGACTAACCTTCATACAATACTACCTTTCTGAATCCTATTTTCACAGGCACACCATGCAAATTGACAGTATTCTTTCTGGGATCGTTTCCACAAAACACTTTTTTAGCGTTCCATTAGATTATCAGCAGCCCGAAGGTGAGCAATTATCAATTTTTGTTCGGGAAATCGTCAGTACAGAAAACCAAGATTTATCCTTACCCTATTTAGTGTATTTTCAAGGTGGACCGGGCTTTGGTGCAGTGCGCCCTGTTGAGAATAGTGGCTGGATAAAACGCGCCCTAAAAGAATATCGAGTGCTGTTGCTTGATCAGCGCGGCACCGGTCTTTCAAGCTTACTAAATAGCGCCACACTGGCGCATTTAACCGCGCAAGAACAAGCCGATTATGTGTGCCACTTTAGAGCCGATAACATTGTTCGAGATGCTGAAGTAATTAGAGCTCAATTAGCAAATAATCAGCCATGGAGTATTTTAGGCCAAAGTTTTGGCGGCTTTTGTGTTTTACGCTATTTAAGCGCAGCGCCACAAGCACTGACTGAAGCCTTTATCACAGGTGGTATTCCATCATTAACCCGTCAAGCAGATGACGTCTATCAAGCAACCTATAAACGGGTACTTGCCAAAAACGCTGATTTTTATCATCGTTTCAAAGATGCTGAGTCATTAACAGCAGAACTGGCTGACTATATTGCTGATAATGACGTTTACCTTGCCACAGGCGAAAAACTCACCGTTGAGATGCTACAGCTGCTCGGGGTTAATATAGGTATGGAGCAAGGCCCTGAAGCCCTCTATTACTTACTTGAGCAAGCCATGTTCGATACTGCCCAAGGTCGCACAATAAACCCGCTATTTTTGCATCAATTTAGTCAATTTTTGGATTACAACACCAACCCAATTTTCGCGTTATTGCATGAATCGATCTATTGCCAGCAGTTTCATCAACAAGGGGCTAATTGGTCAGCCCATAGAGTCAGAGAGCAGTTCCCTAAATTCAATTATCAACAAGGGCAGCGCTTACTGTTTACTGGCGAAATGATTTATCCATGGTTCTTTGAACAATTTAATCAGTTAAAGCCTCTCAAAGAGGTGGCAGAATTAATTGCGCAAAAATCAGATTGGAGCAATTTATACGATGTGGACGTGTTACTGCAAAACACCGTCCCGGTCACTGCGGCTATTTACAGTGAAGATATGTATGTTGATATGAATTACAGCCTTGAAACTGCGCAGCTAGTGAATAACCTCAGCTATTGGCTAACATCAGAATATGAGCATAATGGCATTCGTATGGATGGTGAGCATATTTTAGATAAACTCATTTCATTGAGCCGAAAGGATAGCATTCGATAACAAATGTAATTTAATGTTCAGTTTTAAATTGATTAATATTGAAGTCGATCACACTCCACAGCACGTCGACAGATTAAATTAATTTTCAGTTAAGTAAGTTCGGCCATAATCTAACCTGTTCCGCCCTTTATGTTGTGAACTAGTGAATTTTTATGAGTAAACCCTGATTCGGTTTACTCATTTTTTTTGCCTAAAATTCCGCTATTGCCTTTAAGAACAATCGAGTGCGAGCGATGCAATACCTGTATCCCATGATTTATTCATACAAACTCTCTTTTATCGGCTTATTTACTCGAGCTGCGCTTACCGGAAGTTTTAGCCGTAGAGGTTTTGCTTGCTGCACCTTTGCGTTTATAGCCACTACTGGCGCGGCGTTTTTTATAGCCAGGCCCTTTAATCCCCTCAAGAGCTGTAGGTAATTGATTTGAAGCTTGCTCAATCAGTTGCTGTAATTGCGCTAACAATGGCTCCATAAAGGCATCATACCTAAGCTGCTTTTGACTTATGGCATCAAGGCTACTTTCCCACAGCGCAGTCATATCCGGTGTGGTGGCTGTTTCTGGTAATGAATGGATCAAGCCAACGCCAACTGGGGTGGCAATGATTGATTTACCCTGCCTTAATAAGTAACCGCGATTAAACAGTAATTCAATAATGCCTGCTCGGGTTGCCTCGGTGCCCAAGCCATCGGTGTCTTTTAGGATCTTCTTCACTTCAGGGTTAGTGACATAGCGATTGATACCCGTCATGGCGCCAAGCAGGGTCGCATCTGTAAAATGTTTTGGCGCTTGAGTGGTTTTTTCAAGCAATTCGCCACGCTCACAATGGAGTTGTTGACCTTTTTTCAGTGGCGGCAAAGTCGCTAAATTTTCATCATCACTGCCATCTGCATTATCTTTACCCTGCATTTTCGCAAATAAACATTTCCAACCTAATGACAGTTCTTGCTTAGCTTTAGTGGTGAATAAGCCACCCGCAATGGTCACTTCAACTTGGGTTTCATCATAAATATAGGCGGGGTAAAACTGGGCTAAATACTGCCGTGCAATATGAGAATATAACTGCGACTCTTTGGCTGATAAGTTTGCCAAATTAGTGGTTTTTTCAGTGGGAATTATCGCGTGGTGAGCATCAACTTTACTGTCATTCCAGGCTTTGGACTTAAGCTTGGCATTAGGTTTATCTGCTTTAGCGGTTAAACCGGCATCATTACTTAATACTGCGCGAATAACTTGGGGGGCAAGGCCATGTTGCTCAGCAGGTAAATAGCGACTATCTGAGCGCGGATACGTAATTAATTTATGCCTTTCATATAGACTCTGACAGGTATCAAGCACCTCTTTAGCGCTCATGCCAAAACGTTTGGCGGCATCGATTTGCAGGCTGGATAAACTATAAGGCAATGGGGGGTTCTGACGCTTATTTTTTGATTCAAGTTTGGTCACTTCAGCTGGCTTGTTAGTTATCCGCCCCACCACATTTTCTGCTAAGCCTTTGGCGAGCACTCGCCCCTCTTCATCCATATATGGCTGACATGCTTCACTGGGTTTCCACTTAGCCGAAAAGCCTTCTTGGTTATCGGTCAGTAAATGCGCCAATACTTCATAAAAAGCTTTGGGCTGAAAATTGGCAATGTCTTCATCTCGCCTTACCACTAACCCCAGTACCGGGGTTTGCACGCGACCAACAGACAATACTCCCTGATAACCTACTTTTTTGCCTTGAATGGTATAAGCGCGGGTCATATTCATGCCATATAGCCAATCTGCGCGGCTGCGGGCTAAGGCTGAGGTAGATAAGGGGACAAACTCTTTATTAGTGCGCAATTGCCCTAAGGCGCGTTTTACCGCCGAAGGGTTAAGATCGCTAATAAGTAAACGCTGGGTTTGAGCAATCTTGTCGGCCTTTACACCTGCATAGGAAATGACTTCATCCACCAGCAGCTGCCCTTCTCTATCAGGATCGCCAGCATTAACTAAACTCGATGCTTGTTTGATGAGCTTTTTTAAGATGCTCAACTGTGAGCGGGTATTAGTTTTAGGTTTTAACTGCCATTTACTCGGAACTATGGGTAAATGGGCTAATTGCCATGATTTAAAAGCGGGATCATAGACATCAGGTTCTGCTTGCTCTAACAAATGCCCTATACACCAAGACACGCAATCCCCATTGGCGCTCATGATAAAACCATCACCTTTTTTATGAGGCTTTGGTAATACATCGGCAATAGCACGGCCTAGACTGGGTTTTTCAGCAATATAGAGCATCATAGATTTATTAGACTTTTAAAACACTGTATGAAATTACAGTGTAATTTAGCGAATAGCAAAAATAAGTGCAACTGTTAATGCAATGGCAGGTTTCTTAGAATGATGAGCTGCTACTCAAAACACTAGGCCAAAGCATTAAAAACCACGCTTATAAGGCGCTAAATTTAACCAAAAACAATTAATACAAATTTACTTTAAATTGTGATCTTAATGCAAAAACACATCGGGATATTAAGTTTAATTTCAGAATTACCCGCTAGGCGATATATATTCAAATCACTGAATATAAACAATTAAACTAGTAATAACCCTAGTTTGTGACCTAGTCAACAGTTGCCAAGCAATCTTTACATTACCCTCCAATTACCCATTAAGAGGTAAGAAAAACATTTTGGAGTATGAGATGAAATTAATGAGCAAATGTCGTGTTGCTTTACTTGTGGCTACTGCACTGGGGATGAGTGCTTGTAATGATGGTAAAGATGGAAACGATGGCCTACCTGGCGAGCCAGGTGCACCTTGGGTGCCACCAGTAGTGACCACATCAGCAGTAGCAAAAGTCATGGAATGGCAATATGCCGAGGGTGTCGTGAATGTTGAATTTTCGGTGGAGAACCAAGATGGGGTTCCAGTAGAAGATTTAGATAAAGTCCAGTTAATGTCAACCATCAAAAATGAAGCAGGTTTACTTGCTGACACTGTTGATGTGACTTGGGTTGCGGGTGATGATAACGCACCGGGTACGCTAACTCACGCTGGTGAGGGTATTTATAACCTTTCTATGCCACATGAAGCTGCGACATCTGAATCAATTGGTACTGGCTATATTCGACCAGGTAATGGCGAAAATGGTATGCCACGTACTAAACGCGTGATGTTTACCAAAAACGATTCTTATGCACAAGTTAGCACCACTGACGATGCTAAATGTGTCGCCTGTCACGGTGAATTTGAAGATGCTACTGGCAACGCAACTTGGGGTTGGCATCAACATCACCATGCAATCGACAATGACCAAGAAGTTATTATTGTTGAAGCATGTCTAGTTTGTCACACTCAAACTGAACAAAAAGATGGCGGCTGGGCTGAAAACACCATGGCAATGCTGGGTCATGGTTATAAATATGACGATGATGGTGTGATACAGGCTTCTGGCCATGCTAAATTAAGTGATAGTTATTCAATGGATAAATACCGTTGTTCAACTTGTCACGTTGACGATGTGGTATTTACAGCATCTCTCAATGGCTGTGCAACCTGTCATGCTAATTTACAAGATGCAGATAAAGATTTAGCTGTTAATCACAGTAACTTTACCGATCTTGATTGTGCAACCTGTCACAATTCGTTCCAACATGAACATGAAAACGGTGCAAATCGTGATGAAGCATTAAACCGTTATAACTTTGAAATTATATCTGTTGTTCGTAGCGAAGATAAAGCGACCATCGAAGTAACAACTAAAGCCACTGACAGTGAAGGTAAAGTTGTTGACATTAACGCACTCACTGACGCTAGCCCTAATGGTTGGGCAACTGTGATGAGAAACGGCGAAGCGATGCTTCCTGGTCGCGATGAAGGTCATGTTGCTCGAGCAAAAACAGCGCCTATTGCTGGTGAAAACGGTGAAGTAACCTATATCATTACCCATGCATTACCTTATGTTGAAGGTGAAGTATTAGCCGGTGGTGTAGATGGTCGTATTAGCTATACTCACCGTTGGGGATACCCTGCTAATGCCCCTATCTCGGTATCGAACATCAAAGACAAAGACGTCCGTCGTACTAGCTCTGATGGCATGAAGTGTCTAACTTGTCACACTGAGGGCTTGGATGGACATGGTTCTGCTCGAGGTGGTTTTGATTTAGGTGGTGATGCTTGTACTCAGTGTCACTCTGCTTATAACTGGGCTCCAGGTAAAACACAGGATGATGGAACCATAGGAGACTACGCGATGGCGTGGGGACCATTGGTTCACAACATGCACTTTGGAGCATACAAGCAAGACCGTGGTCTAAATGACATGCCAACAACCGACAAAAACATGCCGGTTGATTGTCAGGCTTGTCACACTGGTATGATTGACCTTGAAGATGTAGCACCAGCAGTTGTGTTAAACGGTATGGATGAAAGCAGTGTTTACGGTATCACGGCGATTTCTGCTAACTGTGCCACTTGTCATACAGGTGATGCTGCGAAAAATCACATGATACAACAAGGTGGTGATTTCAATGTGGCTATCACTCCAGAAGCTGATATGCACACGGGTGAAAGTGGCGACTTTGCCGTATTTGACCCTGCACCTATCACTGAATCATGTTCTGTATGTCATTCCCCTGCAAGACTAGCTGAAGCTCATAATTACTAATATTTTTATATTAATAATCTGAGATTGATTCATCATCAATAAACCGAGCAAAATGCCTGAAGTGATTCAGGCATTTTTTTATCTGTAGTACTAGTTTCGATTACTGAAGGAAAAGAAAAACAAAAAAGCCAGCGGCTAGCTGGCTTTAATCAGTTACTTAGAAAGTATCGTTTAAGGATGACAAACGTTATGCATTTCTAAGTTAGTACCAATGTCTTTATTATTGGCTTTGGCATCATCATTTCGCAGTTGAGTCAGGTGATCCAAGTACGCCTGGTCAACATCGTTAGTGATGTAATGACCATCAAATACTGAGGTTTCAAAGCGCTTAATTTCTGGATTTTCCATTCCAACGGCTTCAACCAAGTCTGATAAGTCTTGGAAGATAATCCCATCAGCGCCGATGATTTTAGCGATTTCATCAGCATCACGGCCATGAGCAATCAACTCATTGGTGGTTGGCATATCAATACCGTAGACATTCGGGAAGCGAATTTCAGGTGCTGCTGAAGCAAAATACACTTTCTTAGCCCCAGCTTCACGAGCCATTTCAATGATTTGCTCAGAGGTGGTACCACGAACAATTGAGTCGTCAACTAACAATACGTTCTTACCAGTAAACTCAGTTTTAATCGCGTTTAGCTTACGGCGAACAGATTTCTTACGCTCTTGCTGACCCGGCATAATAAAAGTACGGCCAATATAGCGGTTTTTAACAAAACCTTGGCGATATGGCAGGTCCATTCCACGAGCAATTTCTAGGGCGATATCACACGAGGTTTCAGGAATTGGGATCACCACGTCAATATCATAATCTTCCCATTCCTTTTGAATTTTTGCGCCTAATTTAGCCCCCATGTTTACACGGCTGGCATAGACAGACACTTTATCAATACTCGAGTCTGGACGAGCGAAATAGACGAATTCAAAAATACAAGGTGCATAGCTTGGCTCAACCGCACATTGGCGAGTAAATAGTTGACCATCAAGTGAAATATAAACTGCTTCGCCTGGCGCAACGTCGCGCATCACTTCAAAGCCAACTGCATCAAGTGCCACTGATTCAGAGGCGACCATGTATTCGGTACCTGTTGGGGTTTCGTTCTTACCAAGTACTAAAGGACGGATCCCAAATGGGTCACGAAATGCCACTAAGCCTTGGCCAATAATCATCGCCGCAGCAGCATAAGCACCGCGAGTTTGTGCATGAACTTTCGCTATTGCATCAAAAACTTCATCAGCGCTTAAGGTTAAGCTGCGGGTTTCTTGCAGCTCATCAGCAAGCAAGTTTAATAACACTTCAGAATCTGAGGTGGTATTTACATGACGGCGCTTTTTGATCAGTCCTTCAGCAAGCTCAACTGTATTCGTCAAGTTACCGTTATGGGCTAAGGAAATACCAAATGGTGAGTTAACATAGAATGGTTGTGCTTCAGAGGCACTCGAGCTGCCTGCTGTTGGATAACGTACGTGTCCAATACCTGCATTACCTTGAAGGCGTTGCATGTGCTTGATTTCAAATACGTCTTTAACGAGTCCATTAGCCTTACGTAAACGAAATGCATTTTTGTCCACGGTCACGATGCCTGCAGCATCTTGACCACGGTGCTGAAGCACGGTCAACGCATCATAAATGGTTTGATTAACCGATGACAGACCAACTATTCCGACGATACCACACATGGGTAAGCTTCCTCATTGTAAGATGTTTTATATTTATATTTATATTTTGGGTACAAAGCTGGAGGTATTTTCCAGATAGTCAAAAAACCACTGAATAACCACACCAAATTGGGGTACAAGCTCTGAATCCGTCCACCAGTCTTGACTTGAAGCACCGGTAAACGCATCCAGAAAAAATAATATTGCGCTGACGATTAACGCCCCGCGAAGCGCGCCAAAGCACAAACCTAATACGCGGTCTGTGCCTGACAAGCCGGTTTTTGACACCAGTTGGCCTAATATGTAATTAACTAAGGCACCAAGAATGAGAGTAGCGATAAATAAAATAGCAATTGCAACGCCATTTCTAAGCATTTCGTCATTCATCTGCGTTAGGTGAACAGCGAGATCTTGATAAAATTGGCTAGCAACAAAGAAAGCAGCGAACCATACCACTAGCGACATGGCTTCTTTGGCAAATCCACGTATCAAACTGATAACAGTTGATAGGCCGATGATAATGAGAATAGCGTAATCAATCCAAACCATTGAGAGAGGGATCCGGTATAGATGTTAAGACGGCGCGATTCTAACAGAGACTGAAAAGTTTCACACCTCTAGCAGAATAAATTGACTGTGCGCTGAAAAAAACAATGATGAATAGTTAGTTTTCTAGGGGATTGTATTGCACAATCTTGCCTTGAAGACCGGTTATTTTCTGTATTTTTTGTTGATAACTTTTCAGTTTATCTGCTGAGAGTTCAGGGCCGACAAACACTTTTGTTAAAGAACCATCAATCGGTTTTGTCGGTAATGTATAAGCGGTAAAACCATTAGTGCGCAGCTTTTGAACTAAGCCTTCAACATTTTTAGCGTTATTAAAACCACCCAACTGCAAGGTAAATCCCGCTTTGATGGGCTGAGCTTGTTTTATGGCTGATTTAACAGTTTCAGGCTTTGAGGTTACTGCTGTTAATGCGGTTGCGGTGTTGGCACTTGTGACTGACTTTGTTCCACTGTCAGTTTTAGTCGCTGGCGTAGTGCTGGTTTTTTCTGAAACTTGAGCTAAATCTTGGGTTGCTGCAATCTCTTCAACTTCAAAGGTTTCAGGAGTGTAACCCTCGCCAATTTGATCGCTTGCTTGCTCAGTAATCACTGGGCGTAAAGGAATTTCTGTAAACTCTTCAACTTGGCGCTGCTTTTTACCGTCTAATAAATCAGGTAAAAATATAACCCCAAGAGCAACGATCACTATGGTGCCAACTAAACGGTTTTGAAATTGACCAGACAAATCTTTATCCCTTTTTTAATAATTCACTAAACGCTGCCACAGTGTAAAATGAGCCAAAAACAATTACTACATCATCTGCATTTATATTTGACTTAATACTGCGCCAAGCCAAATCCATTGAGTCAAATTGTGATGCAGACAAGCTTGTATTTAACTCCTTGGCTAATGTTTTAGCATCATTTCCGCGCTCAACCGGTAATGATACAAAGTTCCATTCATCAATACTGTCTTCAAGCTCCTTTAAAACTGCAGCGGCATCTTTATCTTTTAACATACCGCATAAGGCAATAATGCGCGCAGGCTTAAAGCCTTGCAGTTGCGTAGCAAGGTATTTCGCAGCATGGGGATTATGTGCTACATCAACCCACACTTTTGGTTGTTCTAGTACTTGCTCAAAGCGGCCTGACAAACTGGCATTGGCAATGCCCTGTTTAATATCGTTATCACTGAGTTGTGGGAAAGCCTGCTCAATAACAGCAATGGCAGTGGCGGCATTGGCTAAAGGTAATCTCGGTAATGGTATAGCCTCTATGCTGCGATTAGCACTGCTATAGTGCCAAGTTGAGCGGTTATCTGCACTCATGTTATCAGTGCTGGTGTTATCTGTGCTGGTGTTATCTGTGCTGGTGTTATCTGTGCTGGTGTTATCTGTGCTAGTGTCATTTGCAATAACATAGCTAAAGTCTTTATTAACACTATAAGCATACGCATTAACCGCTTGGGCATATTCGGTTATGGAATTAGGGCAATCAGGTTCGCCAATCACCGCTAAACACTCAGTTCTAAATACTCCTGCTTTTTCACGGCCAACTAGCTCTCTGGTATCACCTAGATACTCTTGATGATCAATATCAATCGAGGTAATGACACTGACATCGGCATCAATAATATTAGTTGCATCTAAACGACCACCTAAGCCCACTTCCAGTAAAATAATCTCAGGTTTAGCCAGCTTGAAAATATATAATCCTGTTAAGGTGGCAAATTCAAAAAAGCTTAATGAGATCTCAGCGCGGGCATGTTCAATGACACTAAAGGCTTCAATAATTTGCGCATCTGTCACGTCAATATGATTAAGCCTTACGCGCTCGTTAAAGTTAACTAAGTGCGGCGAGCTATAAACCCCAACCGTTTTACCGGCTTGCAAAAATACCGCCTCAAGCATGGCGCAAGTGGTACCTTTGCCATTGGTTCCGGCAACGGTAATCACTTTAGAGTCAGCTAAGGACAATAGACTTAAACGCTCAGCAACGGCCGTGACTCGGGTTAAGCCCATATCTATTTCAGTGGGGTGAATCGATAATAAATAATCTAACCATTGGGACAAGCTTGCGTCTTTTGCAGGCTTAACGGTTAATTGCGTGTCATTATCTGTCTTCATTGTATCCCTTTTGAATTTGTCCCATGCTCACATTGTTGTTTCGTAAACAGTAAAAATGCGACTATTTAGCAATCAGTAGCAGCTAAGTGTCTAATCTTGCATAAATAGCGGCCCCATTGGCGGCTTAGGTAAGTTGTAGTGCTCTGGGTAAGTCACATCCACCAGATATAAGCCATTGGGCTTTGATGTCGGCGCGGCAAATTTTCTATCTTTTAATGCTAGAAGTTCATTAACCCACTCAATTTTTTGATGTGACTGGCCGATTTCAAGTAAGGTGCCAACAATATTACGCACCATATGATGCAAAAATGCATTGGCTTTAATATCGATAATAATGAATGTTCCTTGACGAGTGACATTAACAAATTCAATGGTTCTTACCGGGCTATGGGCTTGGCACTGTAATGCTCTGAAGCTGGTAAAGTCATGTTCACCAACAAACAATTGCGCGCCTTGGTGCATCAAATTGTGATCCAGTGGGTAGTGATAATGGGTTAAACCCTTATTTAAAATACCCGGTCTAAATTCACTGTTATTGATAATATAACGATATCGACGTGCAGTCGCTGAAAAGCGAGCATGGAAGGTCTCATCCACTTCTTTCGCCCAGCGGATTGCAATATTATCAGGTAGCTTGGCATTAACGCCTAATGTCCACGCTGACATCGCTCGATTAGCTTGAGTATCAAAATGTATGACTTGACCTGTTCCATGTACCCCAGAATCTGTACGTCCCGCACAGATAATTTCAATCGGTTCATTGGCAATTGATGATAACGCCGCTTCGATTTGCGCTTGCACAGAATCAACTTCTTTCTGTCTTTGCCAACCAAAATATTGACTACCATCGTATTCGACGCCTAAGGCCACACGCATTGATTAAACCCTCTAATTTTAAGTGCGCGCATTTTATAACAAATTAACTGAAGATGTAATGCAAAAGCACAACCCACTGTCAGAGTCTGTATACCTGATACAAAAACGGCGCAGTTAACTGCGCCGTTTTATGTACTTTATGATTAGCTTATATCATTCAGTAGTTTTGAGGCTTCACTTTGTTGGCGTTCATTACCGTCAATTTTGACTTCAGTGAGTAATGCTTTGGCAGCATCTTCATCTTCAATCTCAATGTAGGCACGGGCCAGATCTAATTTGGCATTAACTGAATTTTCTTCGTCATCAACATCAATCATTTCCGCATTGCCAATAAGGGCATTAACTTCGCCCATATCCACTTCAACATCTTTGTACTGATCGCTTACTTCAACTATTTCATCGGCATCATTTAATAATACGTCAATATCGATGAAACCGTTTTCTTGTTCAAAGGTATTAAGAGTCTCTTCAGATGGTGTTGATTGCTTTTCTTCAGCGTCAAGGGCTGCAAGGGCTTCATCAACAGTTAAATTATCTTCAGTAAGAGAATAACTGCCATCATCTGCACTATTAACTTCATCTGCACTATCAACATCATCTTGGTTGCAGGCTTGTTTAAATAATTCTGACTCCCAATCTAATTTGGCCGGCTCAGCTTTTTTTGATTTTAGATCATCAAAAAAGCCTGACTCTTTTGGCTCAAATTCAGGGTTTTCGTTAAGCTTGCTGTCATGGTCAGTGTCAGTGTCTTTATCAGCGACTGTGTCTGGAGCTGCATCAGTTTCAGCTAAGTCATCATCAAGTGCTGACAGGCCTGCCAGCATGTTATCAAATTCAGCTTCAGAGCCTCTTTCGTCCTCCGAAAACTCATCGATTGAAAATAATGGCGGTTCATCATCCTCGGCGAGCTTATCGACATCAAAGTCTGCCAATAACGCATCAAGATCGTCGGCATCTGTATTGCTATCGTTATTAGACTCTGTTGATTTCTCAGCCGCTAATAACTGGTTAACGAGGGGATCATCGTGCTGATCATCATCTAGGCCAAGAGTGACATCATCACCAGAGGCAAATGTGAGTGGCTCGGCTTGGCGCGTATCTGTATCTGCAAGGCTGGCTTCTGGCTCATTATTCATGTCAGCAAGCAAGGCATCTAAATCGGCATCCGATGTGGTGGCGTGTTCGTGCTCGCCTTGTTCCTGCTCAAGCTCGGCGGCAATTTGCGCGGCGAAATCATCTGCCCCAGTAAATGACTCTTCAGGCTCTGCTGTCTGTTGAGGTAACTCGGTTTGTGTTTCTAAATCTGAAATGAGTGAGTCAAGATCGCTATTGTCGCTATCAATTTCAAGCTCTGATTCAATTTGGGCTAGCTCAGAAGCTAATTGCTGCTCGACATCGACATCTGAAGTGGCTAGCGGAGTAAACTCTTTTTCAGGATCGACTGTTGCCAGTAACTCATCAAGATTCTCGCTGTCATCTAATGTGGTGGCAACATCGCTTTCTAATTCAGCTGCAATTTCGGCAGAAAAATCTTCTGCCCCTTCAACATCATCAGTAACGTCGATGGATGCAAGTAAGGCGTCAATATCATCAACTGAATCATCAACTGCGCTATTGGCAGATTCATCAGCCTGTGTATCGACAACATTTGATGATTCAGGCGCTAAATCAAAGTCAGCTAGTAAGCTGTCGATGTCATCTTGAGTCTCTGTTTCTGGCGTTTGCTGTAAAGATCCGCTATCTAATTCACCGTCTGCTTCACTGCCTGCTTCGGTTATAGCTTCATCTGCCGGTAAATCAAAATCTGCCAGTAAGCTGTCGATATCATCTTGGGTATCTGTTTGGCTTGGTTCTGGTGCGACTTCAAATTCAGCTTCTGCAGCAACTTCACCAGCATTATCCGTCGGTAAATCAAAATCTGCCAGTAAGCTGTCGATGTCATCTTGGGTATCTGTTTGGCTTAGTTCTGGTGCGACTTCAGATTCAGCTTCAGCTTCAGCTTCAGCTTCAGCTTCAGCAGCATTATTCGTCGGTAAATCAAAATCAGCCAGTAAGCTGTCGATGTCATCTTGAACATCTGTTTGGCTTGGTTCTGGTGCGACTTCAGATTCAGCTTCAGCTTCAGCAGCAACTTCACCAGCATTATCCGTCGGTAAATCAAAATCAGCCAGTAAGCTGTCAATGTCATCTTGGGTACCTGTTTGGCTTAGTTCTGGTGCAACTTCAGTAGTATCCTCTGCTGGTAAATCAAAGTCTGCAAGTAAACTGTCTAAATCTTCTTCGTCTGTTTGTTTAACTTCTGCTGATTCATCAAGACCGTCAAGTAAGCTTTCAAAATAGTCTCCTTCGTCTTCTAAAGACGCCAATTCGACTTCTTGCTCATTCATGGCTTCAGACCACAAATCATCTAGTGAGGTGCCTTCAGCTATTTGTTCGCTAGCCTTTTCATCTTCGATATACATATCAACATCATCAGCACCATCTAAAGATAATTGCGTTTCGTTGGTGATATCTAGATCAAGCAAATCTTCCGTAGAGTCTTCTTCATCTAAATGAATCGCTAAGTCATTGAGATCGTCAATATCATCCGTAACGGCTAATGATTCAGCCACTGCAGCTTGTGGGCCTGCCATTGAGGCTAAGGGTTCTGAACTAGTTTCAGCTTGAGGTGTTTCATTGATGCTTTCATCCTGCTCATTTTTACGGCGCATCAGCCAGAAAATAATCAGAAAGATTATAATAAGCGGTAATGCCGCGATAACGGCAAGCAATATCATGTTGTCAGCAATTGACCGCCAAAAGTTAGTTGGCTGCTCAATGACTGTTGGCTTAGCATTTTCAGCAACCAATAGCGCGTAGGCCGCTTCAAGTTCAGTGTGCTTTTCAGAAAGTAATTGTAACTCTTCTTGTGAGACAGAAAGCTGCAAAGACAGCTCTTTTATCTTCGCTTTTAAGGCAGCGTTGTCAGCGTCCTTAATCATTAACATATCTTCTGAACGCGCCAATTCATCGGTTAAAGATAAACTTTTACTTTGTGCGTTCTCGAGTTTAACGGTTAACTCATCAATGAGAGGTTGGTTAACCTCGACTGTATTTTTAAGTGTTTTTTCAGCTACGATGGCTAACGGTTTTTGAGCTGAAGTTGCGCTCGTTTGCCCAGCACTTACCGCAGGCTTTTGCGGCGCTTTGACCGTTATATTGGCATTCGCGAAGCGTTTATCATTATCTTCAGCCCGAAGCTTGGCATCCGCTTTGGGGATTTGCGCCATCACATCTGCAGAAGGGACCAACAGCGTCATCCCCCGCTCTAAAGAATTATAATTATCACTGCTAAAGGCATGGGGATTAGCATCAAAAAGTGCCGCCATCACTTGGTATATGGTGATACTTTGATTGGGCCTAACCTTTTGCGCAATACTCCAAAAAGTGTCGGCTGAAGTTGTAGGACCATATTGACGGGCAACGATAGAATTGACTTCGCCGTTGGGGCCGGTAATTTTTAGCGTCTGAGCATGGACAGGCTCAACCGTAGAAGAAGCAGAAACAGCGGCCAAAGCACAGGCCATTATGCCAACAAAATAAGCAGTACGAAGAATCATCAATCTTTCCTTTGAGCGCTATGGGGTTGTCATCATGACAACTGGCTTTAGGCAATTGTATTTATTAGTTTTAGTATTCATAAGACTATAAACCAGATTTAATTACCCTGCTACTGTGAACCACGCTAAAATGAAAAAAGCCTGCAGGCTGCAGGCTTTTTAATCTAAATAGCTCTATTTATAGGGATATTATCGTATTAATAATAATCTCTAATCAAGACTTCGGCTATTTGAACACTGTTTAAAGCAGCACCTTTACGGATGTTATCGGCAGTCACCCATAAATTTATACCGTAATCATGAGAAATATCTTTTCTCACACGGCCAACAAATACTGGATCGGTACCTGCAGAGTCTGTCACTACCGTTGGATAATCTTCATCATTTTCAAATAACACGATACCTTCAGCATCACGTAGGACGGCTTTTACTTCTTCTGCTTCAACAGGTTGGCGAGTTTCAAGGTGCACTGCTTCTGAGTGACCATAAAAAACCGGAACACGCACCGCTGTTGGATTAACCACGATATCGTGATCACCAAAAATCTTTTGCGTTTCCCACACCATTTTCATTTCTTCTTTGGTGTAACCATTGTCCATAAACACATCAATTTGCGGTAATACGTTAAAAGCAATTTGCTTTGGGTATACTTTATTTTCAGCTGGTAAACCTTGAAGTAGTTTGGCCGTCTGACCCGCTAATTCTTCAATAGCTTGCTTACCTGAACCTGATACAGACTGGTAAGTTGCCACGTTAATACGTGAAATACCAAATGCATCATAAATAGGCTTTAGCGCCACTAACATTTGAATGGTTGAACAGTTAGGATTAGCAATGATATTACGATTACGGAAGTCTGCGATGGCCTGCGGATTAACTTCTGGTACCACTAATGGCACATCGATGTCATAACGAAAATGTGAGGTGTTATCAATCACCACACAGCCATGCTCTGCAGCAATCGGGGCCCACTTAGCTGAGACGTCACCACCTGCGGAGAAGAATCCAATTTGAGCCGTGCTCCAATCGAACGTATCCACATCTAGAATTTCGACTTGTTTACCATTAAAGCTAACGGTTTCACCTGCACTGCGGCTACTGGCTAATGGGTATAAGTTTGCAACCGGAAAGTTTCGCTCTTCAAGGATCTCAATCATAGTTTGACCCACTGCGCCCGACGCACCTAAAACAATAACATTAAATTCCTGTGACATAATTAACGCTCGACTCCTGAAAAACCTAATTTATAGACCCAATTTACCTTACAAGCACCCGTGTTGACTAGCGACAATGCACTAAATTCACGTCGATGAGTGTGATTTTTTCTCATATGATCGAAGCCATTGTGATTTAGAAAGGTTTTTCTAAATAATTCGTCATCATCTTTGAGGTTATAAACCTGTCTAGCAAGGGTAAGTAACTGACTTTCTGTCGGTTGCTCTGCCACGGATAATTGATTAATAAAAAATGACGGTAACAGGCTCGATACTGATTTCTCATGGGGCAACTTTAGGATGTCACACAATTTTTCAAACAACATAAAGGTGCCCCGAGCTTTGCCTTCTAAGCTATATCCAGCAATGTGAGGAGTCGCAAATTCAGCTAACGGCACCAGCTCAGCCATTGGGTGTGGCTCACCTTCCCATACATCTAAAACCAGTTTTAAATCGTCACGTTGACGCTTAACTTTTATCAAGGCTCGGTTATCAATGACCTCACCTCTGCAGCAATTTAATAACCAGGTATTTTCTCTTAGCTGCAGTAATCGAGCTTCATCGAATAAATACCAGGTTTTATCTGCGCCTTCTTTGGTAATTGGCACATGTAAACTGATGATGTCGGCTTGCTCGATTATGGTATCTAATGACACGAACTGGCGTTCATCCGCAGCACTTTTTTCTAAAATAGGATCACATAACAGTACTTTCATGCCATAAGCGTTTAGGCACTTTTCTAATGCTGAACCGGTATTACCCGCACCGACAATGCCAACAACTTTATTTTTTATTGGCTGCTTAAAGCGTTTAGCCAATTCAAGCATGGCGATAAAAGCATACTCGCCCACCGCTGTGGCATTGCATCCAGGGGCATTAGTAAACGGGATATTACGCTGCTTAAGATAGGCTAAATCAATATGGTCGGTACCTATGGTGGCACTGCCAACAAACAGTAATTTGTTTGCTTTAGACAATAAGCCTTGATTGACCTTAGTAACTGAACGAACTAGCAGCACGTCAACATCAATCAGTTGCTCTGGTGCTAATGAGCGACCATTTACGCGCTCAATTGTCCCTAGGTGCCCAAATAAGGCTTCCACATAAGGCATGTTTTCATCGGCAACGATTTTCATAAGTGTAATTAGCCATAAATACTGTGATTATCTGCTTATTCTATCAAGTTATTAGAATGCATAGGTATCAATGAATTAGAAATATTGTTTTCGAGCCGCATTGATTAGCTATGTGTAAAAATAGTTTTAATCTGCTTTAAAGGTCAAAAAACACAAAAAAGCCTTCTAGTCTGTCGACTAGAAGGCTTTGATTACTTTATACGAACGACTAATAAAGTCGCTGTCTAAGCTTATTTATACTTGCGCATAACCAAAGTGGCATTAGTGCCACCAAAGCCAAAGCTGTTGCTCATCACAGTCGTTAGCTTTGCATCACGATACTCAGTGACTAAAGGAATACCAACGGCTTGTTCATCCAAGGTATCGATATTGATACTTGGTGCAATAAAGCTATCTTCCATCATCACTAAGCTATAAATGGCCTCGTGAACACCGGCTGCACCTAATGCATGGCCAGTCAATGATTTAGTTGATGCAACTGGAGGCATGTCTGTCGGAAAAACCTCACGCAAAGCTTCAAGCTCACGCACATCACCAACTGGGGTTGAAGTACCATGAGTATTGATATAATCAATTGGGGTATCAACATCAGCTAGCGCCATTTGCATACAACGCACAGCACCTTCACCTGACGGTGCAACCATGTCGTAGCCATCAGAAGATGCGCCATAACCAATGATTTCCGCATAGATTTTTGCGCCACGAGCTAATGCATGCTCTAACTCTTCAACGACAACAATCCCGCCGCCACCAGAGATAACAAAACCATCACGGTCAGCATCGTAAGTACGTGAAGCCTTTTCAGGCGTGTCATTATACTTAGTTGACAATGCCCCCATAGCATCGAAGCCCATGGTTAGGGTCCAATCTAGTTCTTCTGCACCACCAGCAAATACCATATCTTGCTTACCCATTTGAATAAGCTCAGCTGCATGGCCAATACAATGTGCTGAAGTTGCACAAGCAGAACTAATTGAATAATTCATACCTTTAATTTTAAATGGGGTCGCTAAACAAGCACTCGCCGTACTGGCCATAATGCGCGGTACAATATAAGGGCCAACACGTTTTACGCTTTTTTCACGTAAGGTGTCAGCTGCTTGTACTTGATTTTTAGATGATGCGCCGCCAGTACCGACCACTAAACCCACGCGATGGTGAGAATACTGCTCTTCTGTCAAATTAGCATCACTGATTGCTTCTTGCATTGCAATATAAGCGTAAGCTGCTGCGTCTCCCATGAAGCGTAATGCCTTACGGTCAATATGCTCAGCAGGGTTTAATTTGATATCCCCCCAAACATGACTACGTAATTTCATTTCTTCAAATTGATCTGAATGGGTGATACCACTACGTCCAGCTTTCAATGACTCTGTCACTTCTTGCTTGTTATTACCGATGCTAGAAACAACACCTAAACCTGTAATTACGACTCTTTTCATTTTATGCTATCCATTTTGTACATGTCAGTACCTAATTTTGCTGTGGCAATGATATCCGCTTTAGATGAATAAAGTGGTCAGCTTTCAGCAAACACAGGTAAAATAATCTCAATTGAATCATTTTGAGTAACGAACTTTGACCAAATTAACCACTGACTTCCTTTTTATAGACCGAGATTGTGCAACATTTTCGGCAAAATATCCAAGTAGTTACTGTCAAAATCCTGATTATGCCTCTAGCATAAGGCATTATCATCAAACTGTCCTGTCTGATGCAGCCGTCTCAAATAAAACCTTATCGATTGCTCAAATAGGCTTCGGTATTGGTATGGAGCTCATGTCACTATGGCAGTTATCTCTAACAAAAAAACAAAAAATACTGCTCAGCATATTTGAACCTAATCCTATAAATTCAGCTGAATTAGGCTTTTTACATCAACATCTTGATAAACAAGATCCATTTTATGAATTAGCCTTAGTCCTTCAGCAAGCTTGTATCGCCAAAATATCTGGTTGCCAAAGATTGGTGTTAGCCAAAGGTTTATTCACTGTTGATCTGTATTTCGGTTCATTGTTAGAAAATTGCCAAGGTATTCCCAACGCCGAAAAAATGTTGATATCAAACTGGCATTGCTTACCTCATACGATTACAAGCCAATATATAGATCAATACCTTAGTGAAAAGTTACTGTGGCAAATGGGCAGACTGAGTGAAGATACAGCCAATATTCACTATTTTGACTCTGCCAGTGACAATGATAACGCAACGAGCTTTAAACAACTTAACCTATTAGCCTGCAGAAGCGGTTTTGGCGTAAATAATATTTTTAACCAGAAAAGTGAATGTCAACCTGATACTCAAAAACACGATTCTATTGCCTTACAAGAGCGCCAAGCGCTGCGCCGCAGTACTGATAGCCATTACGCCTATTGCTTGAGCCCTTGCAGTGAACATCATCAGAGCAGTGACGACACTATCGCCATTATTGGTGGCGGTATAGCTGCAGCCCATTTGGCGTTATCACTGATTGAACGTGGGCAGAGTGTCACCATTTATTGCAAAGATAACCAATTGGCTGATGGCGCATCGGGTAATAAGCAAGGCGCTATTTATCCCCTACTCACTCCTGATAACAACCTGATGAGTCAGTACTTTCAACAAGCTTTTTTATTCAGTCGCCGTAGGTTGCAGCAATTAACAGCGTTAGGTCACCAGATTGACCATCAATTTTGTGGTGTACTGCAAACTGGGTTTGATGAGCGCAGTGATGCCAGACTGAATAAAATTATGCTTGGTCAGCAGTGGCCAAAAGAAATTGCTTTTAGTGTTAACGCTGAGCAAGCCAATCAACTGGCAAGAATCGACATCAACAAAAATGGCTTTTACTATCCTTGGGCTGGTTGGATCTGCCCTTTTGAATTTGCTCAGGCAGCCATTGCTCATGCCACTTCAGTTGCAGAAAAAAATGGCTGTAAATTAATAATTAAGCTCAACACTAAAATTAACAGCCTTGAGCGCGTTAACAGCCTTGAGCGAGTTAACAGTCCTGAACGGGTTAACAGCCTTGAGCACGACATTGACTTAACACAAGATGGCAAAGTGCCCTCTCAGAGTGCTTACTGGCAACTTAACGCCAGTCATGACAACGAGCAACATGATAGCTTTAGGCATGGTAAAGTCGTCATCGCTTCAGGGGCTCAATTAACTGATTTTAAACAAACTAAATTATTACAGGTCACAGGCTTTCGTGGCCAAGTGAGCCATATACCCAGCCAAGGTGAACTGGCTCAACTTGATACGGTGATTTGCGCCCACGGCTATCTCACTCCCAGTAATAATCAGCGCCACTGTGTTGGGGCAAGCTATGTAAAGTCGCCCGATAATGTAGATTACAGTCCCACTGAGCAATTAGAAAATGCCCAAAAAATGCATCAGAGTTTTCCTGAGCGTAACTGGCTGTGCGATATTGATGTATCAGCTGCCAGCGCCAGAGTGGGCGTTAGAATGGTTACTCGTGATCATTGCCCTATGATGGGACTCGCCCCTAATGTTGAAGCCATTTATGCCCAATATAATCAGCAGCCATTAGAGCAACATCAGCATAGTCCCGCTAGCCGAAAGTTTTGGCAGCAACACCAAGCACCAAGCTATGACAATTTATTCATTTTGGGAGGACTAGGCTCAAGAGGCCTAAGTTCTGGGCCTTTAGCTGCAGAGGCATTAGCGGCAATGATATGCAATCACACGCCACCACTTAGCTATGAAATGCTGGCAATGCTTAACCCCAATCGAATGTGGTTAAGAAAGTTACTCAAAGGTAAAGCGTTAAGCTAATTGAGCGTTTTAATTCAATCGACAGAGATAACAATGAATCATCTAATCCATCAAGCTTACGAAGGCGAGATTTACGGCATTGCATTTTTTAGTTACTTTGAAAATGTTGACGATAATGATGAGCAAAATAAGCTCTGGAAGGCGTTAGTGGAAGTAGAAACGGTTACCGCAGAGTTATTACTACAGCATCTTTTGAAACAACCTCAAAAATATGTGTTTAAAACCGCTGAATTAACCGCACAAGGCGATGACGATGCCAAAAAGTGGATCGACTTACCTTGGCTTGAATTAATGCAGACCTTAAGCCAATGGGTTGAACCTTATGAAGTAAAATATCGACAATGGTTACAGCAATGTCAGCTTCAAGATAGTCAAGAGAGCCGTCAATTAGCACCGACATTTGAACTTATAGCAGAACATGAAACTGCAATTTATCACTGCTTACAAGCTGAGCTAACTCGAGCCTATGCACAAGCAGAAACTCAAGTAGCAACACAAGTAACAACACAAGTAACAACACAAGTAGCAACACAAAAAAGTGGCTTGGAATATTTAAGCTCTTTTTTGAACAAATACAACAAATAGCCACTTAAGCATCTAAAAATCAGGCATAAAAAAGCTCAATAGGACATTATCTTATTGAGCTTTAGTTATTACCAGGCGATTAACGCTGATCCAATTAACCGTTTACTTTTTTAGCCAAGTTTTGACTTTGGTACGATTATTATTGTCGCGACTTTCACGAATTAATTCATCGTCTGCCGCTATTTGAGTACTTTTTGATAAGCGGTCATAAAGCAATACATTCACTGACGCAGCTAAGTTCATACAACCGACAGTTGGCACATAAACCACATCATCCGCGGCATCGATAATTTGCTGGGGTATGGTGCCATCTTCAGGGCCAAAAATATAAAATGCATCTTGCGGGTGCTCAAACAAAGGCAGCGGCGTTGCGCCAACCACTAGATCAACACAAATGATTTTTGCGCCTTGTGGCACTTGCTCAAGTAAAGACTCAACAGCGGTGAGCGGAATAGTAGCGGCCGCATTTTTGGTATCGATGTCATATTGCGCTTCACCAGAACGTGCCGCCAATGCATAACGATTGCCAGTGTAAAAAACCGAATTAGCTCGGTAACAGCCAGCAGCGCGCATAATGCCGCCAACATTTACTGGTGTTTTTGGGTTAACAAGCCCAATTGAAACAGTTTGCTTAGTCATAGATTATTTAATGTCGCTAATAATTTGACGAAGCTGTAACCATGCAGCCTTGACTAGACTGAAATCTGCTTCATCTAGTTCATCGTTTGCTAGCGCTAAACAATCGACCATTTTATCATCTAATGCATCGATGCCAGAAGTCTGCTCTTGCTCAAGCTGTGACAATACAACAGCGATATGGCCTTGCAAATAACCACTGGCAAATAACGCATCATCATCGCCATGGGCAACGTTACTTTCAATCCATGACTCTAATGCAGCATCATATTTTTCTAACATGGTTTAGCTCTCCGATAAATCTGGATTTGCCACTTGGTACATCACGTAATCGTGGTATCCAGTAACAATTTTATAATAGCCCGTAAGCTCTCTATCTAATTCTGGGTCGCCACTATCCACAATTAATGGCCTGCCTTCAAGTGCTTTTAACTTAGTTTTTGTAGCAAGGATAATAATATTGTCTTTACCAACTTGTTTTATTAGCTCTGGAGACAACTGCTGATTACCTCGACCTAATATGTGGCCTTGACCGCCAATGAGGGTAATAACCAGTTTTGTGGGTTTATGCTGAGTAAGCTCAATTAACTGCTTAGCAGTAACATCACTGGCTACTAAGGTTTGATCATGAATCACATCAACACCTAATAAGGTGTTATCGATATTGAGGTCTTCCATTAACGCAGCAACAGTAGAGCCACTGCCTATGATATACAGCTCATCTTCCATCTGACTAATCACATCAGCTGCGATATCAGCTAACACCAGTTCATCGACTTCCTTGCCGCCCATTTTTACCGCTTGAATATAACGTGGCTCTGCAGGCACCTGCATTTCACCGTATCGTTTAGCTTTTACCACACCTTGCCTAAACGCCACTTCATCAATATCCATCACGTCAGCGTCCATCAAGCTCACCAATTCACGTTTTAACAGCATTTCAACCACAACACCGGCAGCATGGGGGGTAATCGCATACACCCCAGAGTGAATCTTAACCCCAGCAGGCACACCTAACACAGGTAAAAGCGCAGTATCATCTTGCTCAATGACACTATAAATATCTCTGGCAGTGCCGTCACCACCGGCAAATAACAGTAAATCTAACGATTCATTGATCAGTGCTTTAACGGCTGATTGAGTGTCTTTAGCTTCGGTTATATTCGCAGACTGATAAACGCACTCAGTATTAAACCCAAGCTGTTGGGCTAAATCATGCCCCATCGCGCCGGATGCGGTAATAATATCGATTTGATCTTTAAATGGCAGCACAACCTCTAAAGCTTGTTGCATTCTAAGCTGCGCTTTGGGCTCAGCGCCTTTTGCAATAGCTTGCGTCGCAACACCGTCAGAGCCTTTTAACCCGACACTACCACCTAATCCAGCAAGCGGATTGATAATCAAACCTAAACGAAAACGCTTCACGAAATAACGTCCTTTTTTTTCTCTGAAATGGCCATAACGGCAAGCATAGATAAAAATGCACACATAGCGGCAAAAATCCAAGTATTGGTAGAGCCAGAACCATCACCCCAAATAAGCCCGCTTATCCAAATACCGAGCGCGCCACCAAAACCAAAGCTGATACTGGCGTACATGGCTTGGCCTTTGCTGCGATGGGCAATATCAAAATTACGATGAATAAACTGAATAGAAGCCGCATGGGTTAAACCAAAAGTAAAGGCATGCAGCGCTTGGCTAATGGATAAAATTAAGATGCTATCAACCCCATAAGCTAACAACAACCAACGAACAGCCGTTAATGCCACACTGAGTAGCAGTAATAATTTAACCCCAAACCGACCCAGTAACCTTGGTGCTAGCATGAACATTAAGATCTCGACCACAACACCAAAAGCGACAAATAACCCCGCGCTCGCTTCAGAGTAACCCGCTTGCTTTAGGTAAAGTACGAAGAAGCCATAAAATGGCCCAACACTCATCTGTAATAATAAGGCTGAGACTAAAAACCAAAATATAGGCGCGGTAATTTTTAAAGGGGGCCTTAAAGATGCATCAGCAACTTTGACTCGATTAGCAGGCAACGCCAAGGAACACAAAAACATACCGATGAATAACAGCATGCCAATTGAGGGCAATATGTCAGCGCCAAACTGGCTGATAGCAAAGCCACCAGCCACCACTAAACAAATGTAACCGACACTGCCCCAGCTTCGAATCGCGCCATAGCGATGCGCTTCATCACCCAAACTTTCAAGGGTAATCACTTCTAACTGAGCGAGAATTGCATTCCAAAAAAAGGTATAGATAAACAAGCTAATGGCAAGGTAAACCACACCAGCATCAAAGAAAAAACTGATGTAAGTTATCGCCGCGGCAGCTGATCCAAACTTAACTAACTCACTGCGCATGCCCGTTCTATCAGCGACAAACGCCCAAACGTTAGGTGCAATGATGCGTGTTCCCATGAGTATTGCCATGAGAAAACCAATTTCTTGCGCATTGTAGCCTCGGTTATCGAAAAACACACCGAGATAAGGAACCATTAAACCGAGGATGGAAAAGAAAAAGAAATAACAAGCACTGAGCCAAACTGCTTTTGGCTCAGTGCTTAACAAATTAGGCATTACTTCATTCCGATGACAGGGGTTTGGGAAACCACGTCCTGATTTTGCGCGCGATGACGAAGTAAGTGATCCATCAATACGATAGCCAGCATGGCTTCGGCAATCGGTACAGCACGAATACCAACACATGGATCATGACGACCTTTAGTGACCACATCTGCTGTGGTACCTTGAGCAGTCATACTTTGACCAGGTACTGAAATACTAGAAGTTGGTTTTAATGCAATATGCGCAACAACAGGCTGACCAGAAGAAATACCGCCAAGTACTCCGCCCGCATGGTTAGACTCAAATCCTGCTGGCGACATTAAATCACGTCCTTCTGAGCCTTTTTGGGTTACCACACCAAAGCCATCACCAATTTCAACGCCTTTAACCGCATTGATACCCATTAACGCATGAGCAATATCGGCATCTAAACGGTCAAATACTGGCTCGCCTAAACCAACAGGAACACCTGTTGCTGCCACGGTAATTTTAGCACCGACTGAATCGCCAGATTTTTTCAAATCACGCATGTATTCGTCTAGTTGCTCAAGCTTACTGGCATCAGGGAAGAAAAAGGCATTTTGCTCAACTTCATTTAAATCAACTGATTCAGCGCAGATAGGACCTAGCTGAGACATGTAACCATGGATTTCAATACCATGTACTTGCTTTAAATATTTTTTAGCTACAGCGCCAGCAGCAACTCGCATCGCCGTTTCACGCGCTGATGAACGTCCACCACCACGATAATCACGCAAGCCATATTTTTGCTGGTAAGTGTAATCAGCATGACCAGGACGGAATAAGTCTTTAATATTTGAGTAATCTTGGCTACGTTGATCGGTATTTTCAATCAATAAGCCAATCGATGTACCGGTAGTTTTATCTTCAAATACCCCTGACAAAATACGAACTTCATCAGCTTCGCGACGCGCGGTGGTATAACGAGATGTCCCAGGGCGGCGACGATCGAGATCATGCTGCATATCTTCAACGGTTAACTCAAGCCCTGGAGGGCAACCGTCAATAATACAACCTAACGCGACACCGTGACTTTCTCCAAAGGTAGTCACTACAAAGTTTTGACCAATACTATTTCCTGACATGCGTTCTGATTACCTCAGCTAAATTTTATGCTAATAGCTATTATTCACTATCCCTATTATTCACTATCTTTGTAGATGGCGAAAAGTGATTCATTTTCAACTAGCTGATCATAAGTCAATACAAACACGCCATCGCCGCCATGTTCAAACTCAACCCATGTAAATGGTACGTCTGGGAACTGCTCAATTAAATGCACCATTGAGTTACCCACTTCAACCACTAACAGACCATCTTTTGTTAGGTAGTCTGATGCATTAGCTAAAATACGCTTGGTTAAATCTAAACCATCACGACCCGATGCCAGCCCAATGGCAGGCTCATGATGATATTCATCTGGCATATCGCCAATATCTTCTTCATCTACGTATGGTGGATTAGATACGATCAAATCGTACTGCGGCCCTTTTGGGATAGCAGAAAACATATTTGACTGAATAGGGAAAACCCGATCTAGCACGTCTAAGGATTCAATATTAATTTGAGCAACTTCAAGTGCATCTTCACTGATATCTAATGCATCGACTTCTGCATCTTCAAATGCATAGGCACACGCAATTGCGATGCAGCCACTGCCGGTACATAAATCCATCACACGATGAACTGGCTTGTTATAAAGCCAAGGGCTGAAATTATTGTTGATCATTTCAGCAATTGGAGAACGTGGTACTAACACACGTTCATCAACATAAAACTCTAAATCAGCAAAGCGTGCTTTATTAGTCAAATATGGAACAGGTAGACGCTCACGAACACGGCGAATAATTAATTCCACTATTTTATGCTTTTCACTGCTGGTTAAATTGGCATGAACCACTTGCTGGCCGATTTCTTCAGGAAGGTGCAGTGCGTAAAAAACCAAAGCAATCGCTTCGTCCCAAGCATTATCAGTTCCGTGACCATAATAAATGTTGGCATCGTTAAAACGGCTAACGGCCCAACGTAACATATCGCCAACGGTTCTTAATTCGGTGACAGCTTCATCTACAAAGATTTTATCCAAAACATCGCTCCTGAAAAATTGTTCCCGCACATTGTAACTGAAGTCTATTAAGATGACCTAGAATTCAATACAATAGCAGCATGAATAAAGAAAATAACCCTGACTTTGCACTGTTTTCAGAGCACTTGGATGGTATTAGGCCATTAAACCAAGATAAGCATCATTTTAAACAGTCAGTCAAAACTAAACAACAAGTCGAAATCAAAGAACAGCAGGTTTATGCCGACAGTTATTTTTCAGATAACTATCAGCCGTTACTCCCCGTTGAAGGGCCGATGCGCTGGTTAAACGATGGTGTTGAAAAGATTGAATTAAAACGACTTCGCCGTGGTGATTACCAACCTGACTTGTTACTTGATTTGCACGGCATGCGACAAGCTGAAGCTAAACTTGAGCTTGCAGCCTTAATACAAGCCTGTGTGAAACAGCATGTTATCTGTTGCTGCGTCATGCACGGCTATGGCTCAGGGATTTTAAAACAGCAATTACCCATGTGGCTGGCTCAACACCCAAAAGTCAAAGCCTTTCATCAAGCCACTAAAGAATGGGGCGCTGATGCTGCGCTAATGGTATTGATTGATATTGGTGAGCATCCCCATAGAAGATAGCGGCTATTTACAGTTAATAACGACAAGCATTTAAATAATTATCTTGAGCCAAAACTAAAAAGAGCCTTAAAAGGCTCTTTTGTATATTAAACACTCAACCAAGATTCAATAACTGCAGTTACCTATCACTCATTGGAAGAACTTAAGCGCTTATTTGAGTTGGGGTTTGCATTAGCTCAAAATGAAAACCGTGTTCGTTTTTATCAATCGATACAATAGCCGATGTAGCAAATATCGGAGGCTCCATACCTGCAACTAATTCACTGACCATATAACCTAGAATAGGCATGTGAGCGATAACTAACACCTTTTGAGCATTGTAATGTTCAGCATAAGCTAAAATAGCATCAACAGCGATTTGAGGGCTGCCAGAAGGCGTTATATCATCTAACACTAACCATTTGTTTGGTTCCGGTAGATGTTTAGCCACTTCTTGCCATGTTTGTTGTGCCCTTAGGTAAGGACTTACTATCACTAAATCGACACTGTTTACTTTCTGCGTTAACCAATTGGCCATGGTATTTGATTGATTACGCCCAACTTGAGATAACATACGCTCTCTATCAGATGGGGCGTCAAAACTTGCTTCGCCATGGCGCATTAAAAATAGCTGCATACTTCTCTCGCTACTCATTATTATAGTGTTTATTGGCTAATTGTAGCCTTAAATAATTCATCCACAAAGAAACTATGAAGTAAAATTAATTAGTCTTTAGTCGATGTTTCTATGAATTTTATGCGTATTATTCTGAAAAGCTATTAAACTCTTTCAACAGTGTGACTAAAAGTTGCTAAAAACCGCTAACAATATCACTATATATATTCAAACTACTTTTTTAATAGTTGCAAAGTGAGCAACAAAGAACCCAAGTAGTTACTCAAGTCGTTATACAGTGCCTTCTCATCTGGAGCATTATCTTGACCATAAAACCAGACACTACACAGCCTGAAATAGTGAAAAGCCCAAATGATCATCGCCAATACCAATATATGGTTTTGGAAAATGAATTGCGGGTGTTATTAGTTGAAGATACCAAGGCTACCCATGCGGCAGCGTCCATGACCGTATCTGTGGGTCACTTTGACGACCCCACTTCGCGACCCGGCATGGCGCACTTTTTAGAGCATATGCTGTTTTTAGGCACTGAAAAGTATCCAGATTCTGGTGAATATCATCAGTTTATCAATCACCATGGTGGTACCAACAACGCTTGGACAGGCACTGAACAAACTAATTTTTTCTATAGTATTGATGCTGAGCAATTTGAAGAATCTTTAGACCGATTTAGTCAATTTTTTATCGCTCCTAAATTTGACTTAGAACTCGTTGATAGAGAAAGGCATGCCATTGATTCTGAATACAGTTTAAAGCTTAAAGACGATATTAGACGGGTTTACCAAGTACAAAAAGAATCAATCAATCCAGCACATCCATTCAGTAAATTTTCAGTGGGCAATCTGCAAACCTTAGCAGGCGACGAAGCTGATGTGCGCCAAGAATTACTGGATTTCTATCAAGAAAAATACAGCGCCAACATTATGACATTATGCCTAATATCGCCGCTATCGTTAGACCAGCAAGCTGAAAAAGTACAACAATATTTCAGTGCTATTAATAATAAAAAGATAATAAAGAGCTACCCTGACACCCCTTATTTAAGCCAAGAGTTATTACTAAAAAAAATTAATATCATGCCAGTAAAAGAGCAAAAGAGGCTCAATATTAGTTTTGCCCTGCCTAGCATGGAACCTTTTTATAAAACCAAACCACTGACTTTCATTAGTCACTTATTAGGCAATGAAAGTCCTGGTAGTTTACTGTCATATTTAAAAGAGCATGGTCTAGCCAATAATTTATCGGCAGGTGGTGGGGTCAGTGGTTACAACTTCAAAGATTACAGCATCAGTATCCAGCTAACCGACAAAGGTTTAACGCAAGTTGATGAAATCGTAACCTGCACATTTGAATACCTTGAATTAATTAAAGAGTCAGGCATTGAGCCTTGGCGTTATCAAGAAAGAGCAAGCCTGTTATCTACAGCCTTTAAATTTCAAGAACAAATCAAAAATCTAGATCTTGCCAGCCACCTTAGTATCAACATGCAGCACTATGATGTTGAAGATGTGGTTTACGGTGATTACCGAATGGATAAACTTATTGAGACAGAAACTCTTGAGTTACTTCATTATTTTAATCCTAACAACATGCGTACTCAGTTACTCTCAAAGGAAGTAAGTACTGACACTCAGGCGCAATGGTATTTTACCCCTTACTCTATTGAGGAGATCTCAAAAGAAAAAGTGGCCCATTGGCAGCAGGTAAAACCAAGAAAAGAACTAAAATTACCCCTTAAAAATCCTTTTATCGTTGACGACCCACAAGCTAGAAATGAACTAAGTACCAGTGCTGTGCCGACCATTGTGGCTGAAGATGAAGGTTACCGTTTTTGGCATCGTAAAGATGATGAGTTTAACGTACCCAAAGGACATTTATATTTATCCTTGGACTCAGATCAAGCTAGCCCCACCCCAAAGCATGCCGCGTTAACAAGACTGTATGTTGAGATGGTGCTAGATTACCTCGCTGAAGCCACTTATCAGGCTGAAGTAGCAGGACTAAATTATAATATTTACCCTCATCAAGGTGGAATAACACTGCATCTAACCGGCTTTACCGGTAATCAAGAAACGCTATTAGCTTTAGTAATTGAAAAAGCCAGAGAGCGAAACTTTACCCAAGATAGGTTTAAGCTTATCAAAAAGCAGCTTATCCGCAGTTGGACTAACGCAGCCCAAGCCAAACCCATCGCGCAGCTCTTCACTAGCTTGACTGTGACACTGCAGAAACGCTCTTACGAGCCCACTAGAATGGCAGAAATGCTAGAGGAAGTGACACTAGATGAATTACATGAACACGTAGGGGCATTTTATGAAAAAATTTATGTTGAAGGTTTAGTCTATGGTGACTGGTTAGCGAGTGAAGCCCAGCAACTGGCGAGACGCTTAAAACAGGTTCTGTCATTGGTAACAAAGCCCAGTAACGAATCTAGTCGCGAACTCATTAATCTGTCTAATCGCGGCATGTTAATGCGCGAACTCAACATTGAGCATCAAGACAGCGCGATCATTATTTACTACCAATCAAAACAAACAACTCCCCATCAAATTGGGCTGTTTAGTTTATTAAATCATACGATGTCTTCGACATTTTTCCATGAACTCAGAACAGAAAAACAACTTGGCTATATGGTCGGAACGGGCTATTTACCTTTAAATCGACACCCGGGGATGATTTTCTACATCCAATCACCCACAACTGCGCCACGAAAGCTTCTTGAAGCCATCGATGAATTTATCGCGGACTTTAACTATGCAGTCATGCAGATAACCAAGGGGCAGTGGGAAGCTACTAAGCAAGGTTTGATCAACCAAATTTCAGAAAAAGATGCTAGTTTGAAAAGCCGAAGCCAACGCTACTGGGTCTGTCTTGGTAATCGTGATTATGAATTTAATCAAAGGGAAAAAGTAATAGAGGAAATTAAAAAGCTCACCCGCGCTGATTTGATTAAGTTTATCGTAGAAAATATGCGCTCAAAGCACAGTGACCGATTAGTGTTATTTAATGTTGGAGAGCAGCATCAACAACTTGAGCCTATTGCTAACACTCAAGTGATAACAGACTTGAAAGGCTTTAAGCAGCAAGCAGAGAAGTTTAATTTTTGAGAAACGTAATATTTTTCACCCGTAACTTAATCACATAATTAATTGTTACTACTTTACTAAACTGCGCATAAATACAGCAACCCAGTGGAATACGCTATAAAAACGTTAAAATTAGATAATTATGAAACAAATAACACTAAATAAACACTATATGCCCTACAAAGAAAACACTATACTGATCATTCACAACCTTAGAAATCAACCATTTTTTGACAAAGGCTTAACTTTCTGAAAAAGTGGTACTTTATTGTAAATAATTATCAATTGCAGCAGACAAAAGTATCCTTAATATGTCAATGATTAGACCATTCTTAATATGCGCATTTTTTATTCTTCAAAGCATTTCTCACTCAGCTATGTCTGCTGGCGCAGATGACTATGAATTAGTCCTAAATACCGATCGATATAATGTTGAAGACGGCTTATCACAATCAAATGTCACTAGTATTGTAGAAGATAGGCAGGGTTATATATGGCTTGGTACCGTCAATGGGCTTAATCGGTTTGACGGTGTTAATTTTAAACATTTCTATGCAGATGACAGCCAATCCAGTTTACCTAGTTCATTCGTAAAAACATTGCTAATTGATAAAAAAAATAGACTCATTGTTGGTACCGATAAAGGGCTTGCTGTCTTTGATGAGAATTCTGAAAAATTTAACCCTATTTTAATAGACGGTAAAAAAATTGATGAATCAATTTGGTACCTATCCCACCTCTCTGAAGGCATTGCTCTAGGTCTCAACAACAAGGTTATCATCCTAAATGAGAAATTAAATAGAGTAATCTGGAGTTTTGAAAGTAAAGTGTTACATGAGGTAAAACGAATAATTCAAATTGGTGATAATTTTTTTATAAGAAACTATAATGGTCAGGTTTTTAAACTGTTTGAAAATGACTTAACAATTGTCGGGCATCACTCCAATGATATAGCTAGGTTAAATGATGAATTAATTATTTCAACAAATGATGGTTTATACAGTTTCAAAAACAATACTACAACTAAATTTTCAGATCTCGCTTTAACATACTTGGAAAGCTCTCTAAATAAAAACGAATTAATATCAATAGCAGGTTCAAGCATTGTAACTTTTTCATCTAAAAAAGAAATAAAAAAACTAGGGTACATTAATAAAGAAGGCGCAATCAAGCGTCCACTGATAAAAGAAACCAAATCTGCAATTATTGTTGCTGACATTCATGATGGTTTGATAAAAATCGAACGAAGCAAAAATCTAATAAAAAACTCAAAACTAGTAACTAATAATATTTGGTCAATTACTAAAGACAATAAAAACATTTTTATTGCTATGGATTCATCAGAAGTAAAAGTATTAGATAGTACACTAAAAGAGCAATCTTCAATAAAACTAGATAATGCATCAGGTCCAAAGTCAATAGAGTTACTAGGGCGAGAACTATATATAGGTAGTATAAACGGACTGTTTAAAGTTAATTTAGACACTCTAATAATTGAGAAGATACTAGATGAAAAAATAACATACATTAAGAGAGATGAAGTTAGAGAAATTATTTATTTATCTACAATTAATGGGAAAATATTAATCCTAGAAAACAATAGAATAATTCAATCTATGGAAACAGGGGAACGTTATCCTATTTTTCAACTAATAAGAAAGGGTGACACATTTTGGGCTGCTACTCAAGGCGGATTATTCAGAATAACTGAAGATAAAAGTGATAAAATATATAGCACAAGTATGGTGACTAGTCTTGCTTTGGATGGAGAGAATTTGCTATTTGGAACAAGGGATTCACTAATAAAACTTTCAACTAACGATCTTAGTCTAAAAACTATATATAAAAATAATAAATTAGTATTTTCAATTGAAATATTTAACGACTTCATAGTATCGTCTTCAGCTACAGAAATAAATATCACAAATAAGATAAACCTATCCAACACCACTATTACAAATAAAAATGGTGCCCAGAGTGACTATAACTCTGTTAGTTCACTAGCAATTGATAATTATGCTTTATTTACAGGGTCGGGCGGGATAAGCATCGTTAACCCTAGAGAAATATACAATGAAGTCATTAGCAGTAGTTCTTCAAATGTATCCTTGATAGATCTTCAACTTTTTAACATCTCTGAAAAGGTTGGCGGAAATGTATTATCAAAACCAATTAACAACCAAGACTCTATAACTTTAAAATACTCAGACTACCCTTTCTCATTTACTTTCATTGCACCTGGGAAGTACCTTGAAGACTATGACTTCTATTACCAGATGGAAGGACTAAATGACGACTGGTTACCAGCACAAAAGACTAACTCTGCTACGTACACGAATCTATCTGCAGGTACTTACTATTTTAATGTCTATGCAGTAAATAATTTATCTGGAAAGCAAGGCCCAACAAAATCGATTAAGGTAACTATTACCCCACCTTGGTATTTATCTTTTGAAGCAAAACTATCCTATACCGTATTGGGCTTATTAATATTGCTACTCATAGCCAAGACAATTTTACGCAGACGAGAAATACAAAAACAAATAGCCCTTAGTGAAGAAAGATTAAAATTATCACTATGGGGTAGCGGTGATGAAATGTGGGATTGGGATATTGAAACCGGTGAAATTTACCGATCCAATATCTGGGGAACATTAGAGTTTCCTCAAGATGGCCATCGCTCAGGAAAACCTGGAGAAGAAAGCAATATTCACCCCCTCGATCAAAATAGAGTTAAAACAGCCCTTAATGACCACTTTAAAGGGCTAACAGATCATTTTGAAGTTGCATACCGCGTTAAAAGCCTTCAACACAAATGGGTTTGGGTACTAGATAGAGCAAAAATTGTTGAAAGGGATCACAAAGAAAAACCGCTGCGTATGACGGGTACCATCAAAAACATCAATAATATTAAACAAACCGAAGAACAATTAAGACTATTCGAAAGAGCAATTGAAAACATTTCTGAAGGCATGTTTATTCTAGATGACAAATTTCATTTTGTTGAAGTCAACGATGCTTGTTGTCAATTAACCGCCCAAAACCGAGCTGAATTTCTTGGACAATTATTTAACTTTACTCGTTACCCTGACAGCTACTCTAACCAAATTCACGCAGCTTTGGCCCAACAGGGCAGCTGGAGTAATGAAGTAGAGGCCAATCGCGGAGATGGTAGCCATTTCTTAATGGAGCTCACCGTCGATGCTATATACAACGAACAAGGCGAAACCAGTCATTACGTAGGGGTATTCTCAGATATTACTCGTCGTAAACAGCAAGAAGAAGAACTACGCAAATTAACCAATAGTGATTTGCTCACCGGGCTACCTAACCGTTCTAGTTTACAAGTAACCTTGAACAATCTAGTGAAAAAAGACGTCCACCATACATTAATGGTATTGGATTTAGATAATTTCAAACGTATTAACGACTCGCTAGGCCACCAAACTGGTGATGCGTTACTTATTGATGTCGCTCGTAGGCTTCAAGAAAATATTCCAAATCACGTTAGTTTATATCGTCTTGGCGGTGATGAATTTGCCATCTTAGTTGACCATAACCCTGATATTGGTTCATGTGCGGCTATCGCCTCTCGAATAATAGACTCATTGAAACAAGAGTTTAAAGTTGATAACGAATCCCTCGTTATTAGCTTAAGTATCGGGATAGTTTTATACCCTGAAGATGAGCAAAATGAACAAGCCCTATTAAGAAAAGCAGATATCGCTATGTATCATGCCAAATCAGGGGGTGGCAATCGTTACCAATTCTATTCAGAGTCTTTAAACAAAAATGCGCTACGCCAATTAGAAGTAGAAAACTTGATCCGAGAAGGATTAAAAGAAGATTACTTTGAAGTCTATTACCAACCCAAAGTCGATTTAAAACAAGACAGCCTTGCTGGAATGGAAGCTTTAGTTAGATTAGTTCATCCGGAATTTGGTGTCATCCCGCCAAATGAATTTATTCCACTTGCTGAAGAAAATGGTTTAATTGTCGAAATTGGCGATCTGGTTTTACGTAAAGCCTGCTTTGCAGCACAGAAGTGGCGCGAACAAGGTGTATTTAACGGCCGTGTAGCCATAAACTTATCTTCAAGACAGTTTGCCCTACCTGATTTACAGCAACGCATATTAAGTGTATTAGAGCTCACAAAGCTCCCAGCTTGTCACCTTGAACTAGAAATTACTGAAAGTACCATTATTAAAAATCCAGATAATGCCATCAAAGTAATGAATCAGCTTGCCCAAATGGGGGTGACTCTAGCCCTTGATGATTTTGGTACTGGGTATTCATCGCTTTCATATCTCAAACATTTCCCAATTCATTGTTTGAAAATTGATAAATCTTTTGTGGATGATATCGATAAATCAGATCGTGATTTAAAAATGGTCGATAGCATTATTACTATCGCACATAACATGGGCTTATCTGTTGTCGGAGAAGGTGTAGAAGAAACCGCGCAATTAAATATATTAAAAGCCTTAAAATGTGAAGAAATCCAAGGCTACATCTTTAGTAAGCCTGTTCCAGAAAAAGATTTCACCGAATTATTAAACATCAATCAAAAAAAACAAAGTAAAAAAACCGCCATTTAAGCAACATTGGCATAACAACTGCAATCCTCTATTCAGATGTCAAATAAAAGTTAACACTTTAATTAACCCTGAATAGAGAGATTAAACAATGATTAATGGAATTATCGTAGCTGCAATTTTATCTTCAACTTCTAACGCTGCTATTAATACGACGGAAACAGTTTTAGTTAACCTACCTAACCAAGGTCAATATATTGGAAATCCACATATTAATCATGCATCTGCTAGTACTGAATTAGCACATAGCCCTTATATAAAGTACTCTGAAGCTACTACTGAATTAGCTCACAGCCCTTATATTAAGTACTCTGAAGCGACTACTGAGTTAGCTCACAGCCCTTATATCAAATACTCTGAAGCGACCACTGAATTAGCCCATAGCCCTTATATTAAGTACTCTGAAGCGACAACTGAATTAGCCCATAGCCCTTATATTAAGTACTCTGAAGCGACTACTGAATTAGCTCACAGCCCTTATATTAAGTACTCAGAAGCAACGACTGAGTTAGCGCATAGCCCTTATATTAAGTACTCAGAAGCAACGACTGAGTTAGCTCACAGCCCTTATATCAAATACTC
>NZ_MCTV01000046.1:61008-152328 GCF_002874545.1 Shewanella sp. 10N.286.52.C2 | reverse complement strand
AATTATGAAGCTTTAAAAGCAGCTTAATTAACGCTAACACCTTGAGGCTATTGGCCTGTCGCCGTGTCAGTGGATGCGCATTATAGGCAAGTTAAGATTTAGCGCAAGGGCTTTTGGCATTTTTTATCTGCAACACAAACTGAATGCGCAAAAGCTAAACAATTCGTGGTTTTTATCACCTAAAACCACCCTGTTTTGTTGTTGACTGCCAATTCTAGGCTGCTTGTTTACCTTCAATAGCTCAAGTATTGGAACTAAGTCTTCAATAAACTCGATAATAACTATTGGTTTTAAGGTTCAAATCGCCTATTTTATTTTTAATAAGGAAAGTTGGTATACACCATTTAGGAATATATATGCTTAGTTTACGTTTATTGTGTTTAATAGGCTGTTGTAGTTTGATACAAGTTGCCAATGCTACCGTGATTTATTCTTGGGTCGATGAGAAAGGGGTAAAGCATTATAGTCAACAGCCACCGAATGAAGTTAATTCTGAAAAACTCTATAGTGAAGACATTGAGCCTGCACAAGTGGGTTACTTACCTGTTATTGCTAATGCATCATCAAGTGCAAATAAACCATCGGATGCAGAAAAGAATGCCGAAACCATTAAGGCTAGAGATGCTGAACAAGCAGCGTCTATTTGTGAAAGCGCTAAACACAGCCTAAATGTATTAAATACTTATCAACGATTACACCGCAAAGATCCCACCACCGGTGAAGCCGTACAGGTAACCGAAGAAGAGAGACTTGCTCAAATTGAAACCAATGAAGAAAGAATAAAACTGTTTTGCCAGTAATATTGTATTAGCTACAATATTAAGCAATAGCATGACATTGTGATATTAAGGGGCCTATTGGCCCCTTTTGCTATAAGCTTTGTCGATTGGGCATGATTAATTGCCAACAGTGTACATTGATTTAAACTCGCCACCATTACAGGTTTGGGTACCTGAGCGCCAACCTTTTTCAAATGCATTTATCCCATTTAAGGTTTTATCTTTCATTCCGTCGAGTGATTCACTTGATGTGCTTTGCAATAGTGCACTTTGACAGCCACGGTTATAGCCATAATGATAAATACTGTCGTAATCAACATTACCAACCTTAATAACTGGGATTTCGCATTGGTTTGGGGGGCAGAGCTACAGCCTGTTAGGGCTATTGCTATGAGTGCGCTACTTATTACAACTAATTTATTCATGCTATATCCTTTTGACTAAAATCACAGTGGTTGAGTTAAACAGTCTACTTTCAAGCTAGTTTATAAATTTGATACTCGCAAGATAGCTTGCCGACACTGGGTTTACGAATTCGTCAAAAGGGTTATTTATTTTGGATAGTTTCTATTGATCAGTCTCACCTCGCCAAAAACACAAAAGGGGCATAGTTAACTACTATGCCCCTTTAATTGCTTCACTCAATTGATTAGCCATGCACTAAGTTGATTAATGACGAAGTAGATTATTGGCTAAATGTTAGCAAACCATCTTTCACATCTACGTTGATTGCTTTACCTGGTAGTAAATCACCTTTTAGTAAGTGATTAGCTAATGGGTTTTCAACTTCCTGCTGCAAGGCACGCTTGAGTGGTCTTGCTCCATATATAGGATCAAATCCTGCTTCAGCAATTAATGCCAGTGCAGCTTTAGAGATCGTTAAGCTAAAGTCTTTTTCTGCTAAGCGCGCTTTTAAGTTCTCTAACTGGATTTCTGCGATATAGGCAATATGTTCAGCTGATAGTGGATGGAACACCACAGTTTCATCGATACGGTTTAAAAACTCAGGCCTAAAGCTTTGGGTAACGACTTCCATTACCGATGCCTTCATCTGAGCATAGTTTTGGGTTTCAAAACCTTGCTGGATAATGTCAGAGCCTAAATTTGAGGTCATGATAATAACGGTATTTCTAAAGTCGACCGTTCGGCCTTGGCCGTCAGTTAATCTACCATCGTCCAATACTTGCAGTAAGATATTGAATACATCAGGATGGGCTTTTTCAACTTCATCGAGCAAGATGACAGAATAAGGCTTACGACGAACGGCTTCTGTTAAGTAACCGCCCTCTTCATAGCCGACATAACCAGGAGGCGCACCCACCAGCCGTGACACGGTATGCTTTTCCATAAACTCTGACATATCGATACGCACCATGGAGGATTCAGTATCAAATAGGAATGTCGCTAATGATTTACATAGTTCGGTTTTACCCACACCAGTTGGGCCTAAAAAGAGGAAAGAACCTATAGGGCGGTTTGGATCAGCTAGACCTGCGCGGCTTCTACGAATCGCATTTGATACCGCTTCTATCGCTTCATTTTGACCAATCACTCTTTGATGTAGTGCGTCTTCCATTTGCAATAACTTGTCACGCTCACCTTCGAGCATTTTACTCACTGGTATACCGGTGGCTTTTGACAACACTTCTGCAATTTCAATATCGGTGACTTTATTGCGTAATAAGGTCATGTCTTGCATTTCAGCCTGAGAAGCTAAATCTAATTGCTTTTCAAGTTCAGGAATACGGCCATATTGCAGTTCAGACATTCGCGTTAAATCGCCTGCCCTTCTCGCCACGTCCATATCCATGCGCGATTGTTCTAAATCGGCTTTAATATGTTGAGTGCCAGCCAATGCGGCTTTTTCAGTGCGCCAAATTTCGTTTAGCTCGTTGGCTTTAATTTCAACTTGAGCAAGCTCAGCCTGTAAATCACTCAGACGTTTGCGACTGGCTTCATCTTCTTCTTTCGCTAGTGCTTGTTCTTCTAGCTTAAGTTGAATTGCGCGACGCTCTAACCTATCTAATGACTCTGGCTTTGAGTCAATTTGCATACGGATACTTGAGGCTGCTTCATCAATCAAATCGATAGCTTTATCAGGTAACTTTCTGTCAGAGACATAGCGGTGTGACATAGTGGCTGCGGCTACAATAGCAGGATCGGTAATTTCCACATGGTGATGCAGCTCATAGCGTTCTTTTAAACCCCGTAATATCGCAATGGTATCTATCACACTTGGCTCATCAACCAGCACTTTTTGGAAACGACGCTCAAGTGCGGCATCCTTTTCAATATATTGACGGTATTCATCAAGCGTGGTAGCGCCAACACAATGTAAATCGCCTCGAGCAAGAGCGGGTTTAAGCATATTACCTGCATCCATCGCCCCTTCGCCTTTACCTGCACCAACCATAGTGTGCAGCTCATCGATAAACAGGATGACTTGGCCTTCTTCTTGGGCTAACTCACTTAATACTGCTTTGAGGCGCTCTTCAAATTCACCGCGATATTTTGCGCCCGCAATTAACGAGCCCATATCAAGGGAAAGTACCCGTTTGTTTTTAATACCTTCAGGTACTTCGCCATTGACAATCCGTTGAGCTAAGCCTTCAACGATGGCAGTTTTACCCACACCGGGCTCGCCAATCAATACTGGATTGTTTTTACTACGGCGCTGCAGTACTTGGATGGTACGGCGAATTTCTTCGTCGCGGCCAATAACCGGATCTAATTTACCTTGCTCTGCTCGCTCGGTAAGATCGACGGTAAATTTCTTTAGCGCTTGGCGTTGATCTTCGGCATTGGGATCATCGACATTTTGTCCGCCACGGATTTGATCTATGGTCGACTCCAAGACTTCTTTGGTGGCACCCGCCGCTTTAAGGCTTTTAGCTAACGGGTCATTGCCTTCTAACGCCGCTAATACAAACAACTCTGACGAAATGTATTTGTCTTTTCGCTTTTGGGCTAATTTATCGCATAAGTTCAGCAAGCGGATCAGGGTTTGTGACAGCTGAATATCGCCGCCAGTTCCTTGCACTTGCGATACTCGTTCCAGCTCTTGGCTTACTGACGAACGAAGCGCACTGACATTAATGCCCGCTTGAGTCAGTAATGGATGAATTGAACCTGAATCTTGATTTAACAAAGCCATCATCAAATGAATAGGTTCAATAAACTGATGATCTCGTCCTAACGCCAGTGACTGTGCATCTGAAATGGCGATTTGAAACTTATTGGTCATACGATCGAGTCTCATACGGCCTCCTAAACAATTAATTTAAAAACGGGAATGTTTTTGATAAGTAAAATATGGGGGTGTTTATGGATTTTTCAATCTAATGAGGCGAATTTAAAAATAAACCGTTAGGTTAAATGATGTAGATCAAATCTAAAAAACAGATTAGGACTTAAGCCAGATAAGCGAAGCCATGCGGCCAGTTTGTTGATCACGGCGATACGAGAAATAATCACCATCACTAAAGGTGCAGCGATTAGCGCAATAAATTTGGGGAATACCTAATAACGCCAGTCTCATTTGAGCTAAGCCCGCTAAATCTGCTAAATACTTTTCAGCTTGCGGTTTAAAGTAGTCAGTCGCTTGAGGATGCTTTTCGGTAAAATATTGAAGTACTTCTGCGCCAACTTCAAACGCACCTGGGCCAATTGCAGGACCTAAATAGGCGATGAGTTCAGTCGTTGGAGAGGAAAATTTGCTAACTGCGGCTTCAATTATGCCATCACATAAGCCACGCCAGCCGGCATGGACTGCAGCAACTTCAGTGCCCGCATTATTACATAGTAATACAGGAAGGCAATCTGCGGTCATAATCGCCAGTGCAGTATTGGGGGAGTTGGTATAACTACCATCGCCAATGAGAGGAGATGCAATATCAGCTGTCGTCAGTCTAGAGCAATCAATGATGTCAGTGCCATGCACTTGCTCAAGCCAAACAAGTGGCGACTGGATTGAATGCGCTGTTTGTAATAAAGCCCGATTGGCCATGACATCTGCTACAACATCCCCCACATGCAAGCCTAAATTCAGGCTGTCATAAGGTGGTTTGCTGACACCGCCATGACGATTTGTCATGGCGATAGCAACATTATCAGGTAATGGCCAACTGGCTTTAAACACAATCAATCCTTATGCCATCGCTTACGCAAGACTAACACCTATAGGTATTCTATTGGATTTAGTTCTGTGTCTTCGCGCAATGCTTTGGTTAGCATCTTCATATCCTCAGGGATAGGAGCATGCCAAGTCATAATTTCTTGGGTAAACGGATGTGCAAGCTCCAAACGCACCGCATGTAACGCCTGACGCTCAAAGCCTTTTAAAAGTTCAAAAAACGCTTTGCTTGCTTTTTTAGGCGGACGTGGACGACCACCATAAACAGGATCACCAACTAGCACGTGGCCAATATAAGCCATATGAACACGAATTTGGTGAGTACGACCTGTTTCAAGACGCAGTCTTAAACGAGTATGGGCTCTAAATTTTTCAGCAACGCGATAATGAGTGACTGAAGGACGGCCCCCCATAATCACTGCCATTTGAGTACGACGAGTTTCATGGCGTTCAATAGGTTCATCAACCGTGCCACCAGCTGTCATAGTACCAATCACAATTGCTTCGTATTCACGCACGATATCACGGGCTTGAAGCGCCGCAACAAGGTGAGTTTGTGCTTCAACCGTTTTAGCCACCACCATTAAACCTGTGGTGTCTTTATCTAAACGATGCACAATACCAGCACGTGGTACATGTTCGATTTCAGGACAATGATGTAATAACGCATTTAATAATGTGCCATCAGCATTACCTGCACCAGGATGCACAACCAAGCCCGCTTGCTTGTTTACCACTAAAATATGGTCATCTTCGTAGACGATATCTAGTGGGATTTTCTGCGCTTTATCTTTAACTTCTTCTTCAAGCGTTGCTTCTACAGCAATTAACTGCGACTCTAGTACCTTCTCACGAGGTATATCGACGACAGTATCATCAACTGAAACTGCACCAGATAAAATCCATTCTTTGATGCGTGTACGGGAATAATCAGGGAACAATTCAGCCAAAGCTTGGTCTAATCTTAGACCCGTTTGACTTGCTGTGATTTCGCTTTTTAGATTAATCTCTTGTGTCATAGGAACCGTACCCCTTTTTTGGGGTCCAAAGTGAATGAACTATCTGTTACAATCGGATTGTTTTCTATTTTACAGTGAAATGGAAAAATTCTTAACAATAACTTATAAAAGAATTGAATTTACATATGCATAATTTTGCCAAAGGCGCCGCCCTAGTATTGTTTTCATTGACTTTAACGGCTTGTAGCACCTCTAAAGGTTTTGAAGAAGAAGTTGTCAGTAACAAGTCGCCAGAAGCACTTTATGCTCAGGCACGAACCTCAATGGAACTTGGGAACTACTCAAAAGCCGTTAGAACCCTAGAAGCGTTAGACTCGCGTTACCCGTTCGGCCCCCACAAAACTCAAGTCCAATTGGACATGATTTTTGCCTATTATAAGATGGATGATGTCGCATCAGGTATTGCTAACATTGACCGCTTTTTACGCTTAAACCCAACCCATCCAGATATTGATTATGTCTATTATATGCGTGGTTTGACTAATATGCAGGCTGATAATTATCTTTTTCACGATATGATGAATATTGACCGCACCGATCGCGATCCTAAAAATGCCCAAGATGCTTTTAAAGATTTTGATCGTTTAATCAAAAGCTACCCAGATAGTAAGTATGCAGCAGATGCACAACATCGTATGCAATACCTAAAAAACCGTTTAGCAAAATACTCAATCAAAGTAGCTGAGTATTATATTAAAATGGGCGCTTGGAGCGCTGCAGCGGTAAGAGCACAAACTGTGATGGAGCAATTCCCAGGAACACCATCAACTGAACATGCCCTTGAAATCATGGCTCAGGCTTACGAAGAATTAGGTCAAGAGCAGCTAAAGCAAAACGTGGTAACCGTGATGGCGGCGAATTTCCCGAATAATGAGTTAGTCAGTAACTAATGTTTAGCCTTACTGCTTAACAACGCTAGAATGCCTTCAATTTGAAGGCATTTTTTATTTATACGCCATGTAGAATAAAACATCACAAAAGGTACAAAAGATATGCAGTTGACACATTTTCAGCTTAAATGCTAAAAAAACGGTTGACTCAAACGCCTTAAAACCTTAAATTGCATCCCGTTGCCCGAATAGCTCAGTCGGTAGAGCAGAGGATTGAAAATCCTCGTGTCCCTGGTTCGATTCCGGGTTCGGGCACCATATTTAGATTTGGTGGCTAACGCGACCAAATAACAAAAAAGCCTCGCAATGCGAGGCTTTTTTGTTTCTGTCATTTATCATTCATGCGGTAACCATTGCATCAATAAAGCGCCTTAACGACTTTGAGTCAGTACTCTGACTCATTTACTAGCTCCTTGTACTAGCCTCTTGAGCAAGCACACCTGAGTAATACCAGCTCATTAAAGCGCAACTTATTAGCGCCGCAGCTAACTAACACAAAGTCACCCTTGGCTTAAGTTAACCTCACAGACAATACCCATTAAGCTGGCTCAATGTAATCCACCAGCATTTGTACGGTTTGATTACCTCTAAACTCATTCACATCCAGTTTATAAGCCACACGAGCATGTTTTATGCTTGCATCAGGCCAAGTGGTTAAATCAACATTAAATGCAATCGCATCCATCATTACAGCGCCACACTGAGACTCTAACACCAGCTTTAGGTGCTTTTCACCGACAATGCGCTGTTGAATGACACTGAAATAACCATCAAATAATGGCTCTTCAAATGCTTGCCCCCATGGGCCTGCATCTCTTAACAAATAGGCAGTATCGAGGTTCATCAGCGCGACTGGCAATTCACCATCAGATAAAATCTCACCGGTAAGCTGCTCAGGTTTTAATATCTCGCGCACCGCTTTGTCATAGGCTTGTTCAAACTCGCTAAAGGCATCAGCTTTTAGGGATAGTCCTGCTGCCATCGCATGTCCGCCAAACTTAAGGATCATCCCAGGGTGACGGCTATTAATTAGCTCCAATAAGTCACGCATGTGTAAGCCCTTAATCGAGCGAGCGGAGCCTTTAATCTCACCGTTACCCGCATCGGCAAAAGCAATCACGGGGCGATGATATTTATCTTTAATGCGTGATGCTAAAATACCAATCACGCCCTGATGCCAATCTTCTTGAAAAATGGCTAATCCCCAAGGTAATTTAGTTTCATCCAAGCTGAGTTTTTGTAAGCTTTTTAGGGCTTCTTGCTGCATACCGGTTTCTAATTCGCGGCGCTCAGCATTCAGACCATCAAGCTCACCTGCCATGCGTCTGGCGAGCATCATATCTTCACAAAGTAGGGTTTCGACCCCTAAGGCCATTTCATCTAAGCGTCCTGCGGCATTAAGTCTTGGGCCTACTGCAAAACCAAAATCTGATGCGACAATGCGCTGCGGGTTTCGCTTAGCGACTTCAAGCAGAGCTGTGATCCCAACACGGCAGCGACCACTACGTACTCTTTGTAAGCCAGCTTGCACTAAAATGCGGTTATTACTATCAAGGGAAACCACATCAGCCACAGTCCCCAGTGCAACAATGTCCAATAAACTGCCTAAGTTCGGCTCGGCTAATTGATTAAGCTGATACCAATCGCGGGCGCGTAATTCACTGCGCAGTACAGACATCAAATAAAATGCCACGCCCACACCTGCAATAGATTTACTGGCAAACTCACAGCCAGCTTGATTTGGATTAACAATGGCATCGGCTATGGGCAATGATTTACCCGGTAGATGGTGATCTGTCACCACTACGGTCATCCCCAGCGCTTTAGCCGCTGCTACGCCTTCTATGGATGAAATACCATTATCTACGGTAATTAATACCTCAGCGCCTTTTGACTGCGCCACAGCTACAATTTCTGGGCTTAAGCCATAGCCATAATCAAATCGATTAGGAATAAGATAATCCACATGCTGAGCACCCATCATCCGTAATGCCAACAAACACACACTGGTTGAGGTAGCGCCATCTGCGTCAAAGTCGCCCACAATCAAAATGGACTTTTTCGCCATAATAGCATCGGCAATAATACGCGCAGCTTCAGCCAAGCCCATCATAGAATCTGGGCGTAATAGCTTTGAAAGACTCAGATCACAGCCCAAAAGGTCGACGCCTCGACGGGCATACAATTGCTTTAAAATAGCAGGAATACTAGCTGGTAAATGACTATCGTCTACTAGAGGTCGGCGAACAATTTTATGGGCCACAAAAACACCTTAAGAAAATATCGAATTATGAAGTGGGAATGAATCATTGAAACTGAATTTACCATAACAAAAAAGGCGAGCTTTGGGCTCACCTTTTGTTATAAATTAACGTCTTTTAACGCGCTTTAGCGGCTAAATCCGTTAACTCACTGTAGATTAAAGATTGGTTTTAATGGTATTTAATAATGCTTCAGGCGGTTGATAGCCTGGTACTAATACGCCATTTTCTAACACAATTGCTGGGGTACCGTTAATACCAAATGAGCCACCTAAGCGGTATTGACCTTCGATATTAGCATCACATTTTGCCGCTTTTACATTACGACCAGTTTTGGCATCGGTCATCGCTTGTAGTGGATCTTTAGCACACCACACAGCTTCCATTTCATCGGCATTCGCTGACGGAATACCCGCACGAGGATAAGCTAAATATCTTACGGTAATTCCTAAATCGTTATAGCCATCCATTTGCTGATGCAACTTACGACAATAGCCACAATCAACATCGGTAAAAATAGTCACCACATGTTTTTCATTTTTGGCTTTATAAACCAACATATCCTTTTCAAAAGGTTTTAGCATATCAATGCGAGGGCCTGCTAGTGCTGCCTCGGTTAAGTTTTTCATGCCCTTTTGTAAATCATACATATTACCGTGAAGTAACTTACTGCCATCTGGAGACACATATAGCAGACCACGGTCAGTAAGCGCTTGATAAAGACCATCAATTGGCGATGCCTCAATGCTCAAAACATTCACACCTAAGGTATCTGAAACTTGTTTTTTGAGTTCTGCTTCATTAGGGATATCAGAGGCAGAAGCGGCATGTAATAACGGGGCTACTGCAAGCGTTATCGCTAAAGAGAATGCTTTGGTTAACTTCATTTAAAATCCTATTTGGTCAATCTGTATTAGTCTACTCACTATATAGACCCGCTCATCAGCGCAAAAGTTACAGACAATATTTCATGAAAGCAACTACACAGCGCTCATTTTGTGTAAGCAATAATAAACATTCATTTTGCACTAACCTCTTGGATGGTGCTCACTATGCAACTGTTGCAGCCTCGCTTTAGCTACATGGGTGTAAATTTGCGTAGTCGATAAATCACTGTGGCCCAGTAGCAACTGCACTACCCGTAAGTCTGCGCCGTGATTTAATAAATGGGTCGCAAAAGCATGGCGCAAAGTATGGGGCGACAAATGGCTGTGTATTCCTGCCCGTAACGCATATAGCTTAATTCGGTGCCAAAAGGTCTGCCTTGTCATCATTTGACCGCGCTTTGATGGAAACAGTACATCACTTTGCTTATTACCCAGTAGCTCAGCTCTTGCCGCAACAAGGTATTGATCTACTTCTGTCACCGCTAACTCACCTAAGGGAACTAAGCGCTCTTTACCGCCCTTACCGACAACTCTCACTAAGCCTTGGCGTAAGCTTATTTGCTCAAGGGTTAAGCTAACCAGTTCGGTTACCCGCAGCCCAGTGGCATAAAGTAACTCCAACATGGCTTTATCTCGGCACTCTAGCGGATCATCAACATTGGGCTCATCCAGTAAGCTGTTTATTTGGGCTTCACTGAGTGCCTCGGGTAATTGCCTAACTAATTGAGGGGACTCAACCAGCGCGGTGGGATCAACAGCTATCTGCTCATTAACCAACAAATAACCATACAAACGCCGCAAGCTACTCAATAACCGCGCAGTACTGCTTTTTGCAAAATTTTGTTCCACTCGAAAGGCTAAGTAATCGCGGATCAGCAACTGATCGACATTAATCAACTGGCGTTTTTTCGTTAGCACAAAACGTTCAAAATGGCGTAGATCAGTACGATAGGAAGCCAGTGTATTGTCACTAAGTCCTTTCGTAGACCAAAGGTCATCTAAAAATGCATCGATAATGGGATCGGCTTGATACTTATCTGTCACATGAATTCCTAAAAAAACGGCGTTATTTCAAGATGAAATAACGCCGTTAGTGTAACTAAAGTTAGCTTAGTTTGACAAAGGTTACCTAGCTTGCAGCTAAAGCTTGATCCTTGGCAGGAACAAATAAACAAGCAACAATCGCAAGCCCTACTGGTAATAACCATGCCATGCCTTCAGCATGAAGTGGCATAAAGCTTAGGAAACTTGTATCTACGCCAGCAACTTGAAGACCATCAAAAATACCAAAGAACAAAGCAACAGATAACACTAAACGATGTGAAAATTCAGGACGAGGGAAACGCTCAGTTAAGAAAGTAATCGCTACCAATGCAATTGCCACTGGGTAAATAGTCATTAACACAGGAATACTGATGTTAATTAACTGCGTTAAGCCCACATTGGCAACCGTGGCACAAACCAAACTGAAGAAAATCACAAACGCTTTGTATGAGATCTTAGGCAATAGCTCATTGAAAAACTCTGAACAGGCGGTAATTAACCCAACTGCAGTTGTTAAACAGGCAATGCTCACTACCGTTGCTAATAAGATAGTCCCCATAGTGCCAAACTCATGAGTCACATAGTTTGTTAGAATTTGGCCACCATTTTCAGCGCCCAAAGCAATATCACCAGCGGTAGCGCCTAAATAGAATAATGACACATAAACAAAAGCTAAACCCGATGCAGCAATGATAGCAGCGCGTACTAAATAGCGAGTTTGCGCTTTTGAATCAGTGATGCCTTTTTTACGCAAAATATCAATGATTAACATACCGAAAATCAATGATGCTAGCGTATCCATAGTGTTGTACCCCTCTAAAATACCTTTAGAAAGTGGACTATTAATGTAATCACCGCTTGCAGCTTGAATTGCAGCGCTAGGGGTAATGATCACAGATAATGCTAAACCGACTAATAGGAAAATAAGAATAGGGGTTAATACTTTACCAACGCTGTCTAATAATTTACCTGGGAATAACGACAACAACATCGCAATGGCAAAAAAGCCAATGGTATAAAACAATTGTGCTTTATTAAGTGACAGTGCACCAAGTTGGATGATTGCATCGGCATTATCTAAAAATGGACGAGCACCAATTTCAAAAGCCACCAAGCCTGTACGCGGAGCAGCAAAGGCTGGGCCGATAATAATATAGATAGAAATCGCTAAAGCAGTTGCCGCAAATGCCGGTAACATCGCCATGACCTTACCATTTGCTTTTGCAATCGCAATAAGTCCAGCAAGGGGTAAACCCACGGCAGTAATAAGAAAGCCTAACATTGCTAGTGTCATGTTCTCACCAGCTAACATACCTGCAAACGGTGGAAAAATTAGGTTACCAGCACCTAAGAAAAATGCGAACGTCATAAAGCCTAAGCCTATCGTATCGCCAATACTCATATTATTGTTTTGCACACATTGCCCCATCTTGTTGTTTTGTTTTTTTACAAACTTAAGGGAATAGTCACCAATTAGCTATCGCTAATCTAACCTCCCGACAAACCTGTAAACTTTAAATTACACTTAAGCTCACTAAAATCACTGCAATATTGCTGATAAATTCAGCGTATTTTCGTAATACCTATGCCGATTTGTGAAGCTGATTTCATTTTTCCTATTTAAACCGCAATAATGTGCTCAAACGGGTAGGAACTAATAGCAAATAGCACTTAGATACACAAGCGCAAAACCCGCATAAAGCAAAAACAACCATCATCTGAAAACAAGCTTAAAAACAGCCAAACATTAGCGCTACAATAACAACACAAGCACCGAAGCTGTCAGTATATTAGCAACAATAAATCAACCTACTATCCGTTTGGGAAAAATTGCAAAAACAGTTACCATAATCGGCCATTTCTCAATCTATAGTCCTATGCCTTTTAGTTTCAAACAATTTCATATTGATGATAGCCGCTGCGGTATGCCCGTCAGTACAGATGGGGTGATGTTAGGCGCTTGGGCTAATATCGAACATAGCCGAACGATTTTGGATATCGGTGCAGGTAGTGGATTACTGACCTTGATGGCAGCCCAGCGAGCCCATCAACAAGCAAGCTCAGCGATTAAAATTGTCGCTGTTGAGCTCGATGATTTAGCCGCTCAAGATTGTTTACACAATATCGCCAATTGCCCTTGGGCTGAGATGATTGAGTTACACCATGGGGCAATACAAGACTTTAGTGCCCAGCACTTAGTTCAGTATAAAGCTAAGCTAAGCCCATTATTTGATAGCATCATTTGTAACCCGCCCTACTTTGATAATGGGCCGCAATCAAAGCTGCAGCAGCGAGCAACCGCGAGACATACCGATAGCTTAAGCTTTAGCGAGTTACTGAAACATATTGAGTTATTATTGGCGCCACATGGCGCGGCGAGCTTGATTCTTCCAATTGAAAGTGAAACGCGCTTTACCGGCGCATTAACACAAACCTCTTTGGCCATATCTAAGCGCGTCAGCGTTTCAACGGTTAGCAAAAAGCCACCAAGACGATTACTGCTTGAGCTTAAGCATCAAGCAAAGATTGAAAGCACCGAGCACTCAAGTTTGGTGATAAGCGATCCCAGCGGTCAATATAGTCAGCAAATGATCGCCCTTTGTCGTGAGTTCTATCTAAAACTTTAAGCTTTGTATAGATATCGCTCTCGCTGAGTTGCGCTTCTTAGGTTATAATGCTCGGCTATCAATCAGTGAGACCTACAGCGCATGCTATTTGAAGATTTTGACCTAGATCCAATGCTTTTAGATTCATTAAAGGCCATGGGACATTTGAGCCCGACCACAGTTCAACAACAAACATTGCCAATGGCGATGGAACAACGGGATATTTTAGCTAAAGCGCCAACAGGTACCGGTAAAACGGCCAGCTTTTTGCTGCCGGCATTACAACACTTGATTGATTTCCCAAGACGATTCAATGGTCAAGCCCGTGTGTTAGTCCTAACCCCAACACGTGAGCTTGCTAGCCAAATTCATCGTTACGCTTGCCACCTTGCCACCGATTTAGATCTCGATATTGGTATTATCACCGGTGGTGTGCCATACGGCCCCCAAGAAGAACAACTTGAAGACAATGTCGATTTATTGATTGCCACTCCCGGTCGCCTAGTTGAATATCTTGATAAAGGCCAGTTTGAAGCAACAGAAGTTGAAATCCTGATCATTGATGAAGCTGACCGTATGTTAGATATGGGATTCTCGTCAGTGGTAGAAACTATCGCCATTGAGGCCCAAGGCCGTAAGCAGAATATGTTATTTTCTGCCACCCTTGAAGGCAGCGGTGTATCGCGCTTCGCGCAAGTGCTATTGAATGACCCGGTCACGATTGACGTTGACTCACCTCGCAGTGAAAAAGCCAAAATTCACCAATGGGCTCACCTTGCCGATAATCAAGCCCATAAGTTTGCCTTGCTATGCAACATTCTTCAGCAAGAGTCAGTTAAGCGCACTATCGTATTCGTAAAAACCCGTGAGATTGTAGCAAGCCTTGAAGGCCAGCTGCTTAAAGCCGGAATTCCTTGCGCTTTCTTACGTGGTGATATGGAGCAGAAAAAGCGCTTCCAAGCCTTAAGTAAATTCAGTAAAGGCGAAGTCAATATCTTGCTGGCAACCGATGTTGCAGCCCGTGGTATTGATATTGAAGGTATCACCCACGTGATTAACTTTGATATGCCTCGCTCAGCCGACGCCTATGTTCACCGTATTGGACGTACTGCACGCGCAGGCGCGAAAGGCACGGCAATTTCATTAATTGAAGCCCATGATATGCGCATCGTTAATAAAATTGAGCGCTATATTGAGCAGCCACTAAAACGTCGTTACATCGACGGTTTACGACCAACGCACAAAGAAGCGAAAGTGCCTGGCAAGAAAAAAGACAAAGTGAAAATCGCTGCGAAGAAAAAATCTAAAAAAGCAAAAGCGAAAAAGAAAAAGTAAGCCTTTCTCTCGCGATTAAAAAACTGTTTAAGCCCTGAATCAATATAATGCTTCAGGGCTTTTTTTTATCTAAAAATCAGTTTTATAGTGTAAAACCCTAAATAAAGATGAAAAAATCTTATGAAACATTTAATTTACATCTATCGCTTTAGCTCGCTGACGAACTCTGCTAATTTAGCGGGTATAAGACTCTAAAAGTCATGAAAAAAATAGAGTTACTCTCTGATGTAATATTTTGTATGGATACAGTTACCAATGAAACGAATCTTAAGAATCCTATCGCCTTTATTTATCCTGATCATTTTCGCAGGCTTAGCTTTTGTGCTGCTAAGTACCAAAGAAGCTCCTGAGCAAAAACAAGAACAAGCTAAAATTGCTATTGTTGATGTCATTGACGTCGAGCTACAAACAGTCTCGTTAAATCTGCCTTCGTATGGTGTTGTCAGCCCTAAATACAAAACCCAGTTAGTCACCGAAGTACAAGGCCGTTTAGTTAGCCTAGATCCAAGTTTTGTCGCCGGCGGTATAGTCAAACAAGGTCAAGCCTTAGCACAAATTGAGCCTTCAGATTATGAAGCAGATTTTATCCAAGCAGAAGCCAGCCTTGCCCAAGCTTATGCCGCGCTCAATGAAGAGGTCGCTCGTGGAGAAGTAGCCAAAATTGAATTTAAAGATTTTGATGACGGCTTACCGCCAGAGTTAGGTCTACGTATTCCGCAACTGAAAAAAGAACAAGCCAATGTCAAATACGCTAAAGCCGCACTTGCCCGTGCTCAGCGTAATTTAGAGCGCACAGTGATAAGAGCCCCATTTGATGGCCTCATTAAAGCGCGTAACGTCGATTTAGGCCAATATGTATCTTTAGGGACAAATTTAGGTGAGCTATACGATATCAGTATTGCTGAAGTTCGCTTACCGTTAAGCAACAATGATTTAGCTTACTTAGAGTCGGTGGATAACCCTGATACCTCAGTCACTTTAAGCGCTTCTTTGGCGGGTAATTCATTTACTTGGCAAGGTAATATTGTCCGCAGTGAAAACGTCATTGATGAGCAAAACCGTATGGTTTACTTAGTCGCAGAAGTTAAAGATCCTTACCTAAGACAGCAGCGCGGCGAAAATGAACTCCCACTTAAATATGGCAGCTTTGTGACTGCCGTTATCACCGGTCGCACTGTCGATGGCATAGTGAAGCTACCCCGCTATGTGGTAAGAGACAATCAAGTTGCCATTGTTAAAGACGACAATACCATTGAAATACGCCCAGTTAATATCGTGCGCACCGATATTGAACATGTCTATATTAAGGGTAGCCTGAAAAGTGGTGAGCGCGTATCGATCACCGATATCAATAATATGACCTCAGGCCAGAAAGTGAAATTGTTAGGTGAAGAAGCTGACGCGCCAGATGAGGAACTAGAAGCGCCAGCAGAAAACAGTGATGAAATAACCATAGCAGGTGATCTGTAATGGATAACACTAATTCAAACTCAGCCTCCGATAACGATATCAATTACAACAAAGGCATTATTGCTTGGTTTGCTCGCAATAGTGTTGCCGCTAACTTACTTATGGCAGCCCTGCTCATTGGTGGTTTATTCAGCGCCAAATTAATTAATAAGGAAGTTTTCCCTAGCTTTGAACTTAATTTGCTGACGATCTCAGTAGCCTACCCTGGCGCTGCACCTCAAGAGATTGAGGAAGGGATTAATATTAAAATCGAAGAGGCCATTCAAGATATTAATGGTATTACCAAGGTCACCTCAGTTGCCAGTGATAGCGTAGGAACAGTCACCATTGAGGTTGAAGACGGTTATGATGTTCAGCAAGTTTTAGATGAGGCTAAGCTGCGTATCGATGCGATTTCAACCTTTCCTGACAACATAGAAAAGCCGAATATTTTCCAAATAAAACCTGAAAACAATGTCATCTGGGTCTCTGTCTATGGCGACTTAAGTCTCCATGAGATGAAAGAAATGGCTAAAAGCATCCGTGATGATATTACCGATTTACCTGCTGTCACACGTGCCCAAGTTAATGGCGTGCTAGATTATGAAATAGGCATTGAGTTATCAGAAGATAAGCTGCGTGAATATGAAATAACCTTCACTCAAGTCGCACAAGCGGTACAAAACTCTTCGATAGATTTACCCGGTGGCTCAATTAGAGCCCAAGATGGTGATATCTTGCTGCGCACTAAAGGCCAGGCCTATACTGGAGCCGATTTTGCCAACATTGTGGTTTCCACCCGCCCAGATGGCAGCCGTATCATGCTACCCGATGTTGCCACCATTAAAGATGGTTTCGAAGAGCGCATTGAATACACCCGCTTTAATGGTAAACCTGCCGCGATTATTGAAATCACCAGCATTGACGATCAAAACGCGCTGACGATTTCAGAGCAAGTTAAAAGCTATATCGCCGATAAGAAAACCACCCTACCCGCCAATGTCGAGCTAGATACCTGGGGAGATTTAACCCATTACCTTGAAGGCCGCTTAAACATGATGTTATCAAACATGTTTTATGGTGCATTATTGGTGTTTATGATCTTAGCCTTGTTTCTCGACTTGAAACTGGCATTTTGGGTTATGGTCGGCTTACCCGTGTGTTTTCTTGGCACTTTATTATTGATGCCATTAGAGCCCTTTAACATGTCAATCAACATGTTAACCCTATTCGCCTTTATTCTGGTGTTGGGGATCGTGGTGGATGACGCCATTGTCATCGGCGAAAGTGCCTACACAGAAGTAGAAAACAACGGTCACTCCTTAGAGAATGTCATTAAAGGGGTGCAAAAGGTCGCCATGCCCGCAACCTTCGGCGTACTCACCACAATTGCCGCCTTTATACCGATGATCATGGTGTCAGGACCTATGGGGATAATTTGGAAGTCCATCGGTATGGTGGTGATCCTAGCGTTAGCGTTTTCACTTATCGAATCAAAATTGATTTTACCGGCGCATTTAGCTCATATGAAAGTGAAGAAAAAGCGCCCACCGACTAACGTATTTTCAAAATTTAAACAGTGGATTAATGAGAAGCTGCAATATTTTATTCATAATAATTATCGCAATTTTTTAGGTACTTGCATTAAAAACCGCTACAACGTAGTGGCGGTATTTGTCGGAGTTCTGATTTTATCCATCGCGCTGGTTGCCAGTGGCAAAGTCCGTTGGGTGTTTTTCCCTGATATTCCGTCGGACTTTATTCAAGTCAATCTTGAGATGGAAGAAGGTAGCTCCGAACTCAATACCTTATATGTGGTGCAGCAAGTTGAAGAAGCGCTGTATGCCATGAATGAAAAATTTGTCGAAGAGACCGGCTCTGACGTGTTAAAGCACAGCTTTATTGCGATAAACTCTAGTAGCTCTGGCTTTATTTTTGCTGAGCTATCAAAAGGTGAAGATCGTGAAATCGACGGCGTTACTATTGCTGAAGAGTGGCGCAAACAGCTACCTGAATTATTGTCAGTTAAAAAGCTTAATATTTCAGCTAGTACCAATGATGCCGGCGGCGATATTTCGTTTAGATTGACCTCAAGTAACTTAGAGCAACTAGCCCAAGCCTCTAAAGAATTAAAAGCCAAACTTGCCACTTATGAAGGTGTGTTCGATATCTCGGATAACTTTTCATCTGGTAGCCAAGAGATCAGACTCAACATTCGCCCAGAAGCCGAAGCACTAGGGTTAACCCTGTCAGATCTAGCCCGTCAGGTGCGTTATGGCTTTTATGGTTATGAAGCCCAGCGAATTCTTCGTAACAAAGAAGAGATCAAAGTGATGGTGCGCTACCCATTAGAGCAGCGCCGCACCATTGGTCACCTTGAAAACATGTTAATTCGCACCCCACAAGGTGTTGCTGTGCCTTTTTCAACGGTGGCAGATATTGAGCTAGGTGAATCCTTTGCATCAATTACTCGTGTTGATGGTCGCCGAGCGATTACCATTAGCGCTAATGTGAACAAAAACACCGTTGAGCCATCAAAAGTGGTTGGTGAAATCCAAGAAGAATTTATACCGCAATTGACTGAGCGCTACAAAGAGGTCAACGCCGCATTAGATGGTGGCAGTCAAGATGAACAAGATGCCATGCTGGGCCTTTTGCAAGGGTTCTTTTTTGCCATGTTTACCATATATGCTTTGATGGCGATTCCATTAAAGTCATATAGCCAGCCATTAATCATTATGTCGGTGATCCCATTTGGCATGATTGGCGCTTTGGTGGGTCACTTCATTCTTGGGATATCCATGAGTGTATTAAGCCTTTGTGGCATTGTTGCCTTGGCTGGGGTTGTGGTCAATGACTCACTGATTTTGGTGGACTTTGTTAACCGCGCCCGCCGCAAAGGCTTCTCGTTAATGGAGTCAGCCATCGACTCGGGCTGTTATCGCTTCAGAGCAATAATCTTAACCTCAATGACGACCTTTGTTGGCTTAGTACCTATTTTGTTAGAAAAAAGCCTGCAAGCTAAAATCGTCATTCCGATGGCAACATCATTAGCCTTTGGTATTTTGTTTTCCACTGTAGTAACGCTGATTTTAGTGCCTGTGCTGTACATCATTTTAGATGATGTGAAGCAGTTAACGCGGCGGATATTTAACTGGTGGTGGCAGCCGAAAAAAGAAGACGATGAAGCTTATTATTAGCGCCTAGTCCAAGTACATTAACAAGGGAGCTTAGCTCCCTTTTTTATGCCTAAAGCTCATGAAATTGGCGCTTTAGCAAATAATGCGAACTCACAAACAGATATCAATATTGGCTTAGGTTAATATCATTTAATCACACTGCAATAATGATATTCAGATGAAGCCTGAAACCACAATGTCAAAAACGAATACCACAGCAACGGCGACAAATGATACCGCAGCCAACACCTTAGTCTATGATATTCGCGGCAGTCGCTACCTTAATATTACTGGTCGCTGCACCTTAAGATGCCAGTTTTGCCCCAAACATAATGGCTCAAAACAAGTTCATCAATATGAATTATCTCTTGATAGGCAAGTGAAGCCTGACGATATTATTCCTTTATTAGGCAATGCTGCTGACTTTGATGAGTATGTTTTTTGCGGTTATGGCGAGCCAACCTTAAACCTTGAGACCTTATTAGTGGTCGCTACGCAGCTTAAAAAATCAGGTGCGAAAGTGCGTTTAAATACCGATGGCTTAGCTAACCTTTTCCATCGGCGCAATATATTACCTGAGTTAGCATCTTGTATTGATAGCTTGTCAATATCGCTCAATGCCGATACTGAAGCCCTGTATATTCAGCATTGTCAGCCCAAATTGAAACACGCATTTGCTGCTGTACTCAGCTTTATCGAAATGGCGCCCACTTTTATAAGTGATGTACAGGTGTCGGCAATCAATGGCCTTGAAGGGGTTGATATTGCCCGTTGTAAAATATTAGTTGAGCAACGAGGCGCAACCTTTAAATGTCGTCAACTGGATATTGTTGGCTAACTAAACCAAGAGGCTTCTGGATTAAGCTTTATTATTGGCTCCACTTGCCCTTATGGTAACTTTTACCTTTGAACAAAAAATTACTGAAAAACTCAGTCTCTAAGGTCAACCTTATGGGGCATTCGTGCTAACATTCACTTACCGGGACTGTTAAAAATAAGTAAGTGAATGTTTAAGAGATATACTAATAAAAACGTCTCAAAGTCTGTTTTAATCTCCACCCAAGATATTCAATGGGCGCGACAACATGTATTAGCGCTGTCTAGTCAATTATTGGTTATGCTGTTAAGTATTGTCATTTTGACTGTGCTACTGCTTAAGTTAGGCGAAAGGCGCCTACAAGAAGATTGGGCAGATAAGCGTTATAGTGAAATACAAACAGTAGGCACCCTCGCATCGGATAAAATTAACTTCCTTCAATTTCGCACCCAAGCTTTCGCGAAAGCAGAGCTTGTGAAACAATATTTAGCCAATCCATCTGAGGCGCAACGTCATAAGCTAGAAGAAAACTGGGACATATTGCTTAACAATATTCCTGAGTTATTAGGTTTAACCCTGTTTGATCCCCAAGGTAATCCACGCATAAGCTCAACAGATGCTTTTAGTAACGTCACTATCCCTGAATTTATTCTAGAAGCTTCCAATACAATGGGAGGCAATGACACTTACTACTCCAATATTCAATTTGTGCCAATAAATGGCAAGTTAACCCCTTATGTTTACCAGTTGGCATGGATTGAAAATAACGACCAAAGTATTCGCGGTTACTTAGTGACCTACAACTCGGTTTCTGAAATACTCGAATCCATCAAACCGGCATTTTTTAACCATAACTCGCCATTACTGCTTATTGGCTCTAAAGGCGTGCTCTATGCGGGCGGTAATCAGCAGTTTCCCATGAAAAGACTACCTAATACATTGGGCAGCAGTATTATTCAGTCATACCCAGAATTATGGCAACACATGGCCAACACCCATTTTGGTCAATTTCATACTGACAGTGGCACTTTTGTGTTTTTAAAGGTTGAAGTAGCACCTCAAGATGCAGAGGTAAGAGAATACTATCTACTGTCTTATATTCGCCATGAGGATATCGCTGCAAAGTTTGATCACTGGCGCTATATGTTAATTTGCTTCTCTTTGATCATTACCGCGTTAGCCTCCAGTTTATTGGTGTTAAAGCATCGCTTCTATTTAGAAAGCACCGCCAATAGCAATAGTATTAATTTAGCCAGCGTATTATTTAACAGTAATCAAAATTGCTTAATAGTGAATACTAGCGGTCGCATCATCAAAGCCAATTTACAAGCAGCTAATACCCTATCAACCAGTATTGAATCACTGTTTGAGCGCAGTTTACAGCGCGTATTGTCATTAGAAGATGAGCAATATAAACAGCTCACTGAAGCCATGCGTGACAATGTCACTTGGAAGCAGGTGGTCAATTTAAATAATGACAACTGCACTATTTCACTATGTTGTCAGCCCAGCTATAAAAATAAACACAGTGAGCAATACTGGCTGGTGACCTTTGAAAACATCACCGAACTTACCCAAGCAAAGCATCAAGCATACCGTTACCAGTTATTATCTGAGAGCGCGGTAGCCACGGCATTAACGGATTCCAGCGGTCAATTACTCAAATATAACCTTAAATTTAAAAACTTAATGGCCCTCGCTGCTGACAGCAATGTCAATATCTTAAGCCTGTTAGGTAAAGACATCACCAAACAATGGGCCGATATCAATAGCCGCATCAGCTTGCAAGGGAAATGGAAGGGCCAAGTAATCGCCAGCAGTGAAACCCCTTTTGCCACTAGCTTAAAAGCCAATATTCGCTCGGAGCATTCTGTCGACGGTGAACACGAGTATTTTATCTGTACTTTTGAAAATCTATTGCCGCAAACAGCGCTAAAACAATTACCTAATCAACAAACGCCACTGAGTTCAATGGTATTGCAGCTTTCAGAATTAGAACTACATTTTAATACCCTAACAGAGTCTAGCCGTGAACAAACCTGCTTATTGATCATGGACATTAACCCTGAGGGGCTCATAAGTCACATCAGTGATATAGACCATTTAGAGCAACGCCAAAAAGACATTGAAATGCAGTTACTCATCGATTTACCCACAGGCTTTCAAATCGCCCATTGGCGTCTAGGCTCTTTGGTGATATTGCTGCCACTAAGTGATTCCGTTCAAGCACACAAATACGCCATGAGCATTATGGATAGATTGGAGCAAAATGAATTAAATGAAGGGATTAATATCGGTATTTCTGGGTATCTAGAGCAGCAGTCTTTTGAACATTATCTCAGTAATGCAGAGGTAGCATTAAGGCGTGCAAAGCAAACCGGTAACCAAAATATTTGCCAAGCCTTTACCCGTAAGGCTCGCTAATCATAGCCAGCCTTATATCATCACTACAGCTAAAGTCTAATTGGCGAATAAGCAACTTATTCGCCAATTTCTAACAGCCCACCTGGCAGTTTGCTTTGAGTAATTTCAATGATACTAGAGCGGCTCATAATAACTTTGTAACGGGCATATTCAAGTGGGCCTTTGCCATCTTTTAGCACTGCAACAAGGTTGACTTGATAGCGCCTTTCTACTGATTCGTTACTGACTTTGCCATCTTGTTCACTATAGATTTTTGCCTTACCACGCTCTAAGTGGCGGGCAAATGGCACCAAGCTAAAGTTTACTTGCTCTTGGATTTTGGAGTAGCCAGCTTCAAATTCTTTGTTGGTCACCTTTGAAGCAATACGGTAATGCAGCACCACGGCATCGACTTTATTTTGCCTATGCCGCTGTTTCATTATCTCAGCGACTGCAGCGGGAATATCCTGGGTGCGGATAAAATCCAGCCATACGAACTGCTTAGCAATCACGGCTTGGGTGGTGGTATCCCTTAAAATCTGACTCCAGCGTGGACGTCCTCGCTGAATATAACGCCACATCGCAACCCGTACATCTTCTTTAAAAATTTCACGAAAACCGTATATCACCGCTAAGGTAACCACCAAACTCATGGTTAAGCCGCTAAACACCCCTTGGGCCTTAATGATCAGTGCTGATACCACCATCATCACTAACCCCGTAGCTAATCCCGTCACGAACTTTTTCAAGCCTATGCCTAAAGGTTTTAGCTCCTCCTTTAATACCACACCTTGTTGTATTAAGCGCCTTAATAACAGCATCTTATTTGAAATACGATTAGCATCTTGCTTGGTGCCGGATGAGTTATACTTTCTTTCCTCTTCACGGTAATGATGCTCAGCGCGGCATAACGCCACCAGTTGATCTTTAACATCACTATATTCAGCACTACGCGGCCGATAAGCTAAGGTTTTTAACAGTTGTTGTTCACAAAACCAGGACAGGTAATTGTCAGCATTATTGAAGTAGGATTTGAGCTTTTCATCGCTGGGCTCGTTACGGCGAAACTTTTTAAGTAACTGCGTGACCGACTCACCTAATTCAGTTAATGCGGGATAAAAGTCGTCAGGGTCAGTGATAAGACGCAATTCTTTTGCATCAGTCTCAATGGCTACGGCAAATTGATAGGCAAATAAGTTGAGGTATAAACGGAACTCTTCTTTAGTGCGTTTATTAATACTGGCAAAACGGTTTTGTACTAATGGTAGGTGTAACCCTTGAGAGTAATAAGACCGCCGCCCAAGCATTGCGCTGTGGTAATACTCTTCTTCGTCTAGGGTTTTTTCGCCAACCCCCATTTCTGTGGGTAAGTAAAAATATAAATCAAAGCTGCGCTGCTGCCCAGCCTCCATTTGATGGCTGAATTTAATCGATAATGATTCTTCTTTCTTTACTTTGACTTTAGCCACTATGGAAGTATTTTATCTCAGAGTTTGCCTTGCCTTAACTATAACGAATTTCAGCAGATAAAGGAGGCGTAAATAACTAAAACTATACCATTATTCATGTAAACGGCATGCCCAAAGCATATTGTAGGGCTTAAATTTCATTAAGATATATTTATTATCAATATCCATTTCTAAGACTTGAACAGCTATATGCAGCTGTGTTTGAGTTTGCAACTGAGCCGCTGTGGTTTTAAGCTCTTTGGCGAGGTACTTTCTCAAATAGGAATTATTTTGGTTAAACTGAGCATCGGTTAACACTAAATCTAATTTATAGGTCATGTCACCAACCTCTAGTTCAGTCAAATCGCCATCGAATGTTGCATATTCATGGTTTTTTGAACCTTTGGCATTGTAATAATTCAACTGAATTTGCTTATTTTTAACTGTTAATGCTAAAAATAGTGGTCCATGATCAAGCTCGATTGTATGCTCTTTGTCAGCGCTAAATTCATATAAATCACTCTGGCAATCAAAGGCCCATATATCTCTTGTATCAGCAAACTGCTCTAACATTAACACCGAAATACAAGAGACTACGATGAAACAGACAGTAAAAACAACACGACCAATTCTAGTTAACAAAAAATCTGTTACTGCTTTAACCACAAATATTTACCTTTTTTAGCCACGCAGGCGTTACAAAGCTATGCTGAGCTTGATCCCTCAAAACCTTGATATTATAAAAACGCCAGCGATCGGGTAGGCGTTTTTTCATTACGATGCTGACGGCTTTATTATCTTCAGCCAAAGTGGCGGAAATAGCATCCCAAGGCATGATGGGGCAATTTCTTAACTGATTAGAGATACGGTCTGCAATACTGCTTAAATCTAAATCGATTTCACTGGCTTTAGAGGCATATAAATACAGGTTAGAAACATTGCCTTGTTGAGTTAAAAACTCTCGGCTAGCATCCGGCTTCACCGATTCTTGATTATTAAGGTGTGAATGAACAAAAAATAGTGCGATTAACGTTAGCAAAATAATCACAATATACTGACCATAAGAAATCACCTTATTAGGTGAATCAAATAGGCTATTCTTACCAGAAACGACTTTAGTATAAAGAATGACACCCTGATTGGGGATTAACTCTATTAGCCTGCTATGAGAAGCGCCTAAATAATCCTGAAACAACACAATTATTTGTTGTAAATCTTCTTCTGAAATTTGCTGCTGATGCTGGCCATCAGTGGGGAAAGAGAGGCTTTCGATAGGCACAACTTGTCCGCGATGTTTTGCTAATAAGCTCAACACCCAGAATTCGTTATTATTGAGCTGCCATGTGGTAGCTTTGGATTGGTTGCTAAGCACTTTTTGCTTATCATCAAACCAACAACACCCAATTTGCATGCCTAGTCCATCTCATATTGCTCTATATATCATTAGATTATAGCGGAGCAGTAAATAGTTATTTGTGATCCACACAACTGATAGTCAGACAAGATTAAAATTCGTGAACTACGCCGCGAAATTTCGACATAAATCAACTCCAACGGCCCGCAAAAGCATACAACTGTTAACCAAGTTGCATCAAAGTCACACCGAAACCAACACAGATCAACATCAACCGATACTTAGTAACACCACCCACCACCCCTAGCGAACATAAAAATCATTTTCAATAGTTGGCGAGCTTTTTTTTTGCGCTAATTTTGTATCAATAAAGCTGTATTATTAAGCAAAAAAAAACCGAGCATAGCTCGGTTTCTGATATGACGATTTTTTTAAGGGCGCTTGCCCCAAAAACTAATTAGAATGCATACAACAAAGTCATATTGGTTTCAGTATCAGTACTCTTTTTATCTTCAAGTGGTGCATCGTTATAACGCACAATAACAGCAAACTTCATTGCCAATGCACCAATGATATTAGCCGTTAGCGCAGTTTCAGAGCGGCCTTCTAAGTTGTCACCGTAATCGGCAACAAACAGTTGGCTAAAAGTTGAGCTATCGGTGATTTTATAGGTAAAGTTCATCATACCATGAGCAACAACACTGTCCTCAGTGTCATAACCTAATGCCAATGATTGCTCATCATCTAATTGCTTATAGATATAACCTGGACCGATTTCTGCACTCAAAAAAGCTCTTTCATTATCAATAAACTTGTAACCATAACCCGCTGAAGCAATCATTTTGTAATCAAAACCAGTAAAAGGATCGGCTTCATAGTTTGCGGTGATATACATATAGCTTTTTTCGTCGAACTGATAGTTGCCTTGAACACCGGCATAGTAACGTTTAGCAGTATTTTCACCAGAATCTTCTTTATACAAACCTTCTAGCAGGTATGCATTCTCCCAATTGCCTAATTCTTGTTTCAAACCTAAACGCGCTTTAACTGAAGAAGTATCGGTATTACCCGTTGTTAGTGTTGCGCCTAATTCAGCCTCACCAGCGAAGGTTTTATCACCTTCAACAAAGTCTGCACCAGCATGGGCAGCAAACGGCATAGCTAAAGTTACAGCTGCAGCAAGTAGCAATTTTTTCATGTCATCAAGTCCTTTAATTACAATAGTTTCAAACTCACCCCAAAAATCGAACCGAATTCTAACACTTTGATAGCGAAAATGAAAAAACTACTCACCTATTAAAGCGATTAATACAAAACCCTAGAAACCATTTTCTATAATCTCTTGTGCTGCATCAGCTTAGCGCTGCCAAATTATCACTAAGCCATCACTAGGCACTTTTGCTGCCAACGCCCACTGCGCCAGCGCCATAACATCAATAAGCCCCTAACCCACTCGTCCACAGCCAAAGCGCACCAAATGCCTACTAAGCCTAAATCTAAATGTACTCCTAAAAAGTATGCCCCAGGCACAGCAATACACCACATAGATAAAAGGCCGATAAAAAATGGGAAACGAGCGTCGCCACAGGCTCTTAAGGCATTAATGACGACCAGATTAAATGTCCGACCAGGTTCCATTAATAGAGTTAGAATAAATAGCTGACCAACCATAGTAAGGATATCTTGGTCCTTGGTAAAAAAGGCCACTAAATGCTCGCCAAAAGCAGCAGCTAATGCCGCCACTATAGTGGTGACGATTAGCCCTATCTTGAGTGCTTTATACATTTGTGCTTCAGCAGCTTGATATTGTTTGGCGCCTATCATATGACCAATAATAATCTCATTACCAATGCCAATAGATAAGCCGAATAACAAGATAAACATACAAATTTGGAAGTACAAAGCTTGTGCGGCGAGGGCTTTATCGCCCATTAATCCCACAAAGGCGGTCACCACCATAAATTGCAGCATCCAAGAAATATTTTCTCCCGCTGCAGGCAGTCCGATATGAAAAACTTTATTAAGAAGCTGCTTTTTAGGTTTGATAATTTCAAGCAGTTTAAGTTGGATTTTGGTGTACTTAACAAATAAGTAAGCCATTAATGTCATGCCAACTAAGCGCCCTACAACCGTGCTAATAGCCACACCTGCAACGCCCATTTGCGGCAAACCAAACCAGCCGTAAAGTAACAGCAAGTTGCCGCAAAAGGTAATCACATTCATCAGTAAAGTGACCCACATGGCTTGTTGGGTAAAGCCATGGGCTCGCATCCCTGCAGCAAGACACATTGCCATCGCCTCAGGTATTAAACAAATACCGACAATTTGCAGGTAAAGTTTACCATCTGGGATCAGCTCAGCAGGTAAATTCATTAGATGTAGAATTAATCCTGCACCACTAAATACCCCTAATGCCGCAACCACACCCACTAATAAATTAAACCCTATCGACGAGTAAACAACGTCGCTAGCCGTTGCCTTATTATTGGCTCCAAGATATTGAGTGATCACCACACTGGCGCCAATACTGACGAAGCTAAAAAGCGTAATCGATAGCTCAAATACCATGTTGCCCACTGACAGTGCGGCAACCCCTTGATAAGAAACTCGGCTAATCATTAATGTATTTAAAGCTGCGGTCAAAAAGTGCAACGCAAAGTCAAAAAATAATGGCCAAGTGAGGGAGAAAAGCGATAACTGGGCATTGGGTTTAGCGTGCATACGTCATATTCAATATAGGTTAAAGGTTAGTCAGTTCCTTCTAAAGCTTAACAATAATTTATGAGATTTCGCCCAGCTTATTGTCAATATGAAATTAAGTCCGTTTTTAAGGGCGGCGATATTGCGCTATTTACCTAAGGGATACAAGTGGTTTTAGAAAAAAAGCCATAAAAAAACCCAACGCGAAAGGTTGGGTTTTTAGTACTATTATTAATCAATTAGTTACACAAAAAGCAGCAGTAAAAAACCATTGAACATCTTGTATGCACTATTGAGTAAGTTAGTTAATTTGCGGATCTAACTCACCAGATTGATACGCTTTGTACATTGCTTGTAGTGACTTAGGCTTAATTTTAGAACCCATGCCAGCACAGCCAAACGCTTCATAACGTGTGGTACAAATGTCAGCCATTGCTTCCATTGACGCTTTTAAGAATTTACGTGGATCAAATTCAGCTGGGTTTTCAGCTAAGAATTTACGTACTGCACCTGTTGATGCTAAACGTAAATCGGTATCGATATTCACTTTACGCACACCATGCTTAATCCCTTCAACGATTTCCTCTAAAGGCACGCCGTAAGTTTCTGGGATTTCACCGCCGTACTGGTTAATGATCTGCAGCCACTCTTGTGGTACTGAAGACGAACCATGCATGACTAAGTGCGTGTTAGGAATACGGGCGTGGATCTCTTTAATACGGTCAATACGCAGCACATCACCCGTTGGACGTTGGCTGAACTTATAAGCACCATGGCTAGTACCAATCGCAATAGCTAAAGCATCTACATGAGTGTCAGATACAAAACGCGCCGCTTCTTCAGGGGTTGTTAGCATTTGCTCCATCGTTAAGATACCAGCAGCACCGATACCATCTTCTTCGCCTGCTTCGCCAGTTTCTAAACTGCCTAAGCAACCGATTTCACCTTCAACAGATACACCACAAGCATGTGCGAAAGCAACAGTGCGACGAGTTACATCAACATTGTATTCGTATGACGCTGGCGTTTTACCGTCAGCCATCAAAGAACCGTCCATCATCACAGATGACATACCTAATTGGATTGAACGCTGACAAATATCAGGATCAGTACCATGGTCTTGGTGAATACATACTGGAATATCTGGATACTGCTCAAGTGCGGCAGCCATCAAATACTTAAGGAACTGTGGACGAGCATATTTACGCGCACCCGCTGATGCTTGCACGATAACAGGGCTGTCAGTCGCTTCAGCTGCTTGCATAATTGCACGCATTTGTTCTAAGTTATTTACGTTAAATGCTGGAACACCGTAACCGTGTTCTGCAGCATGATCTAGCATTTGTCGTAGAGATATTAAGGCCATTTTTTACTCCAAAAATAGGGTGATTACTCACCTAGGTCGCTATCGCTTGGATTGATTTTTATACCCTTACATCTTGCTAATATCCGATGTAAAAGTGCTTGTTAACTTATGTCAGCAAGCACTCAAACAGTAAACTAGCAAGTATAAGAGCGGTTTTTTTCTAATTATTATCGGTTTCGTACTACAATTTTTACTCGTTATTCGCGATAAACCACGACTCATCTTGACTCAGTTGTGCCGAGATAACTCTGATAATCGCGATTAAATTCGCCGCTTAAGCTATTAGTGCTTATTATTTGCCGCGTTGTTCGAGCATAGCAACGGCTGGTAACTCTTTACCTTCAAGGAATTCCAAGAACGCGCCGCCACCTGTTGAGATATAAGAGACTTTGTCTGCTATATCGTATTTATCCACTGCCGCTAAAGTATCACCACCACCCGCAATTGAAAATGCACTTGAATCGGCAATCGCTTGAGCGATACGCTTAGTCCCTGCGCCAAACTGATCAAATTCAAATACGCCCACTGGGCCATTCCATACTACAGTGCCTGCAGCTTCAATGATTTTTGCTAATGCTTCAGCGCTATCGGGGCCGATATCAAAAATCATATCTGTGTCAGCAACATCCGCCACTGACTTTAAGGTTGCCGCTGCAGTCGGGCTAAACTCACTGGCAACAACAACATCTGTAGGGACAGGGATATCGCCGCCACGGCTTTGTGCATTGGCCACTAAACGCTTAGCCTCATCAACTAAGTCAGCTTCAAAGAGTGATTTACCCACTTGATGGCCTGCTGCCGCAACGAAAGTATTAGCAATACCACCGCCTACAACTAACTGATCAACTTTAGTTGATAAGCTTTCAAGTACCGTTAGCTTAGTTGATACTTTTGAGCCACCCACAATGGCCACCATTGGACGAGCTGGATTATCAAGTGCTTTACCTAATGCAGCTAGTTCACCTGCAAGTAGCGGGCCAGCACAAGCAATAGGCGCATGTAGACCAACGCCATGGGTTGATGCTTGTGCGCGATGAGCGGTGCCGAAGGCGTCCATTACGTATACATCACATAATGCAGCCAATTTTTTAGCTAATGCTTCATCGTTTTTCTTTTCGCCGATATTAAAGCGCACGTTCTCAAACACAACCACTTCGCCAATGTTAGCAGCAACACCATCAAGGTAATCAGCAGCTAAAGTCACTGGGCAGTCTAATGCCGCTTGTAAGTAGTTAACCACTGGTTGCATAGAAAATTCAGCGTTGAATTCGCCTTCTGTTGGGCGCCCAAGGTGAGACATCACCATCACTGCGGCGCCTTTTTCAAGGGCTAGCTTAATTGTCGGTAAAGCAGCGCGTAAACGTGCATCACTGGTCACAACACCGTCACTGACTGGCACGTTAAGATCTTCACGAATAAGCACACGCTTATTGGTCAAATCCAACTCACTCATATTGATAATAGCCATGGAGATATTTCCTTTTAATTTAAAAACAAAGCTGCTGTTACAATTGAGCGCTTTACCTCATAAGATAAAGCGCTCAATTAATATAAATTAATTACCGTTATTTTTAGCGCAAATCATCGCTAAACTGGTATCAAGCATTCGATTAGCAAAGCCCCATTCATTGTCACACCACAGTAATAGCTTCACTAAATGCCCTGCGCTGACGCGTGTTTGGGTACCATCGACGATACTGGAACGGGGATCGTGGTTAAAATCACACGATACTAATGGTTCATCAGTATAACCCAAAATAGCATTAAAACGACCGCTGGCGGCATGCTCTAGCACATGATTTACACTGGCAATATCAACCAGTTTATCAACGGTGACTGATAAGTCGATTGCGGTCACATTGATGGTTGGAACACGCACTGAGATCGCTTCAAACTTGTCTTTCATGTGCGGTAAAATCCGCTCGATGCCACGGGCAAGTTTAGTATCAACCGGTATAATTGACTGACCTGCTGCGCGGGTTCTACGTAAATCATCATGGTAGGCATCAATCACTTGCTGATCGTTCATCGCTGAATGAATTGTTGTAATTGCGCCGCTTTTTACTTCAAAGTGCTTATCCAGTACATCGATGATTGGCACGATGCAATTGGTGGTGCAAGATGCATTTGACACCACAGTATGATGCGGCTGAAGTAAGTGGTCATTAACCCCAAATACGATAGTGCCATCAACATCTGCAGAAGATGGGTGACTTATTAACACTTGTTTGGCCCCTGCATAGATGTGGGCTTCACAGGCTTGCCTTTCAATTAAGCTGCCACTGCACTCATACACTATATCGATGTCTAATTCGGCCCAAGGTAATTTACTGGCGTCAGCTTGGTGAAATAATTGGATGACATCATCACCAATATGTAATTGGTCTTCATGCAATTTAACGCTGTTTTGAAAGCGGCCATGGGTGGTGTCATATTGGGTTAAATGACTGATAGCAGAAGGTTTAGCAAGCTCGTTAATGGCAACAATTTGGATCTGTTGACGTTTACCCGATTCGTATAAGGCACGTAAGATTGAACGGCCTATTCGGCCATAACCATTGATAGCAACTCGGATCATTGAGGGTTAAGCTTCCTCTTAACAGTACTCAGCAGAATTTAGAAAAAAAACGGCCTGCAAGTGATTGCAGGCCGCCATTATACAGATTAAAAGGCTAAAAGTTTACCCTTTAATTGAGTCGCTTAGGGATTAACCTAATGAGTTAACCGTATTAACGACATTCTCAACAGTAAAGCCGAAGTGTTTAAGTAAGTCGCCACCTGGCGCTGATTCACCAAAGGTCGACATACCAACCACTGCGCCATTGAAACCAACATACTTATGCCAGAAATCAACGTGAGCTGCTTCAATCGCAACACGCTTAAGTACTGATGAAGGTAATACAGACTCTTTATACGCAGCATCTTGCTTATCAAATACATTCGTAGATGGCATAGACACTACGCGAACCTTTTGACCTTTTTCAGTCAATGCTGCTGCCGAGTCTAATGCAAGTTGTACTTCACTACCTGTGGCAATCAAGATAACGCCTGCTGTGCCTTCACAATCAGCAAGTACGTAACCACCTTTAGCAACATTGGCTAACTGCTCAGCTGTTCGAGCCTGGGCTTTTAGGCCTTGGCGGCTAAAGATTAATGAGGTTGGCGACTTGCGCGTTTCAATTGCAGACTTCCAAGATACCGCTGTTTCAGCAGCATCACATGGGCGCCAAACCGTCATGTTTGGCGTCATGCGTAAGTTAGCTAATTGCTCAACCGGTTGGTGAGTTGGACCATCTTCACCTTGACCAATTGAATCATGGGTGTAAACAAAGATGTTTTGAATGCCCATCAGTGCAGACATACGTACCGCATTACGCGCATATTCCATAAACATCATGAAAGTTGCACCATAATTGATAAAACCGCCATGTAATGATGCACCATTCATGATGCCGCTCATACCAAATTCACGTACACCGTAGTAGATGTAGTTACCGGCAGCGTCGTCTTGAATACCTTTTGAACCAGACCAAAGGGTTAAGTTTGAACCCGCTAAGTCAGCACTGCCGCCTAGTAATTCAGGAAGCATTTCGCCGAAGAAACCAATGGCATTTTGTGATGCTTTACGACTGGCAATGCCTTCTGCTTTATCTTGACACTCTTGGATAAATGCTTGAGCTTTAGCTTCAAAATCAGCTGGTAAGTCACCGTTTAATACACGGCGCTCAAATTCAGCAGCAAGTGCTGGCTCTGCCGCTTTATAAGCTGCAAATTTTTCATCCCATGCTTTTTCGTTAGCAATACCAACTTCTTTAGCGTCCCAACCTTGATAAACATCAGCAGGAATTTCAAATGGCGCATGTGGCCAACCAAGGAATTCACGTGCTGCAGCGATCTCAGCATCACCCAGTGGTGCGCCGTGACAATCATGGCTACCAGACTTGTTTGGCGAACCAAAACCAATGACAGTTTTACAACAAATCATTGTTGGCTTGTCTGTTACTGATTTAGCTTCTGCGATTGCTGCGCGAATAGCATCACTGTCGTGACCATCAACACCCGCAATAACATGCCAGCCGTATGACTCAAAACGCTTAGGGGTATCGTCAGTGAACCAGCCTTCTACGTGACCATCGATAGAAATACCGTTGTCATCCCAGAATGCGATAAGTTTACCTAGACCTAAAGTACCCGCTAATGAACATGCTTCATGGGAGATACCTTCCATTAAACAGCCATCGCCTAAGAAACAATAAGTGTTGTGATCAACAATGTCGTGACCTGGACGGTTAAATTGTGCTGCTAAGGTTTTTTCAGCAATCGCCATACCGACAGCGTTACTGATACCAGCGCCTAAAGGACCGGTTGTGGTTTCAACACCCGGTGTGTAACCAAACTCTGGATGACCCGGTGTTTTAGAATGCAGCTGACGGAACTGTTTTAGTTCTTCAATCGGAAGTTCGTAACCCGATAAATGCAGTAAAGAGTAGATAAGCATTGAACCATGACCATTTGATAAGATGAAACGGTCGCGATCGGCCCAGTTAGGATTGGTTGGGTTATGCTTTAAAAAATCATTCCATAACACTTCAGCAATATCTGCCATACCCATTGGTGCGCCTGGGTGTCCAGAATTTGCTTTTTGAACGGCATCCATACTTAACGCACGGATTGCGTTGGCGAGTTCTTTACGAGATGACATGCTCTCTCCTGCTTGTTGATGATGAGGTCTAGCGGGCAATTGTGGGGACATATTTTCCCCTACTCAGCGATGGGACGCAAATTATAATTAAATATAAGTAGCAATTTTTTATCCCGAGCAATACTGCTTACACCTGACGATATTATTAATGGCTCGATTTATACCATGTTATCGGTAACATTTAAATCACATTTACACCAATAATTAACATTTTGTAAAAGTTGAACTTTGGATGCGTTGGGGAGGCAATAGCTGAAATGATAACGGGAAGGAAAAAAAGGCCAACATCCTTGTTGGCCTTATAAAGGTAATTAAACAATAAGAAGTACTGCCACAAACCCGATTAATTATATGACTTGATAATTCATCGGGCTGATATTAACAGCGAGTTTACAGTTAGTTTTTAAGCTATTTCTGAACACGTTTACGTTGGCGAATACAAGCCATGATAAGTAACATCATCCAACCCAAACCCAAAGCACCACCACTGCTTTTAGTTGGTTCTTCGATTACCGGAGGTATAACCTCTGGCGCTGCGGCAACCGTGAGTGTGAACATGCTAAATGCTGATAACTCACCATCCGTTGCTGTCACTTTAATTTCAAATGTTCCCGCTTCAGTCAAGCTGCCAGATAAGCTCATGCCATCAATGCTTAATGTATCTAAGCCTGACACGCTATAAGTCAGAGTGTCATTTTCGGCATCAGCAAATACATCTGTTAAATCAACACTGAATGCAACACTGCCTGAGTCAGTAAGCTCAGTTTCAACATCGCTAAGTGGATTAGCCACTGTTGGAGCGGTATTAACAGGTACTTCAACTGGAGCCAAACCTTCAACTTTAATCAGTGTGCCACCAATGTTACGCACTAAATTTGACGTTGTCCCCAGTTCTAGTAAGCCGTAGTAAACCTCACCTTCTTCTAGCGGAGTTAAGGTTTGACTGTCATCAAGATAGCCATTAACTGTCATGCTGACATCAAACTCTTCGTCTTGGGCAACAGTACTTGGCGCATCAATGTCGAAACTGGCTTGAGAAGAATAATTAACATGAGTCACTCGCACTGTAACGTCATCAGCCTCATCAGCGACTGTGCCTTCATAGTTATGCGCAAGTATCCAGTAATTACCTGTGGTAGGTGTTGGAATAATACACTGTTCGTTAGAGTCAATTTCACCACTGATACACACTAATGAGTAATACAGTTCGCTTGCATCCGCTTTACCATCATTGTTCTCATCAATACCCACATATAAGTCCATGTCAGGTGAAGTTGTATCTGTGATTTCAACCACTAAACGTTTGGTATATGGTTTAACAACAGTCGTTGTGGTAAATAACACCTCTTGATTGTATGCAGGGCTGTTACGCTCAACATCATTAGATGCACCGATCGCTGTGCCGCTAAAGCTTTGTGATTTAAATAAACCAAAGCCGTTAACTTGCAGATCATTACTACCAGATGTAACGATGTCATTGATCTCGATTGTATTATCTAGGTTGTTTAACTTAGCTGAAACGCTATCTACGATTTGCCCCGCTTTAAAGCCAATAGTGGCCTGTAAGTGAGTATCACTCATGTCATCAGCTGAATTCTTTAGATTAATGTAGCCATGCACCCATTCATCAACTAACTCTGCATTAGCGATAGCCTTGATCGTCAATACTTGAGACTCACCAGCGTTAAGTGCAAATGATGAAGGTGACACTTCAAAAGTAAACCCATCATTTAAGTACTCATAACCCACTGTCCAGTTACTGCTTTTCGTCGCTGTGACTTTACGTGTCCAAGTACAATTTGAAATACACTCATTGTTAACCATCGAGCTTGTATTCAAATCACCTGGGTTACCGTCAATCGATGGGTTAGCTGCAAGATATTCTTCTTTAGTGATATCCATTAATAAACCCGCTTTTAGGGCATCATTAATACGGATACTACCGGCACCTTGAGTGAAGAAATCAGAGCGCTGTTTAACACCGTCATAGTCATCATCTTGGTAAGTCACCTGATAAGCTGTAGACATAATAGCCATTTGCGCTTGCGCAGGCGTCCATTGAGGATAAGCTGATTTGATCAAGGCAAGTGCGCCAGCAACATGTGGGCTTGCCATGGATGTCCCAGAGAATGACACATAAGGAATATGGCCAATCTCACCTTCAAATACTCTGTCCTCTGCATTTGCAGCATAGATATCCACACCCGGTCCAGCAATATCAGGAGCAAAAATATTCGGATATGGCAAGTTTGGTCCACGAGATGTAAATGCGCCGGCAATATCACCCAAACTATCATCAGTGCTGGTTACACTGGCAGCTATTGTTGCTTGGTGATCAGTCCCAGTTGCTAACCAGTCAGTCAATAATTGACCGTCAACATCATTTAAATGAATAGCTGGAAGTACGTGGTTATCATCATTTACCGTATCTGCACCACCTTCCAGGTTAATCAAAATCATGCCACCCGCACCGGCGTCTCTGACAATAATACCTTTACGTACACGCGCGTTAAGGCCACGTTCACAGACAACAATTTGATCGCTAGTAAATGTGTCTGCTTCAAAAGGCTCAGTACACATAGCATTGGCTTCATCATAATCTTTAGCCTGAACCACCTTACCGGTAAAGCCTTTGGTAACACCACGGCCCGATAAATCAGCCAGAGAAGTGCCACCAACAGAGGTGAAATCAGTCAAACCTTTCTCGTCAAAACTCAGGTTATGGCTATAAGCTGCTACGGTTGTTACCCAAGGCGCATTACCAGGAGAGCCAATTGTGCTCGCTGTAGGTCCTGCGTTACCAGCTGCTGTTGCCACATGAATACCAGCTTCACGAGCATTTAGGAATGCCTCAGCGCTTACTGAATCCCACGGGTCAGTTGCAGAGCCGCCAACTGAATAATTAAGTACTTGCACGCCATTTTCAATGGCATGCTCAAGAGCTTGAATCGTAAATTCAGGGTAACAAGAGCCTACATCGTCACATACTTGGTAAGAGACGATATTGGCATGGGGGGCCACGCCACTAATCTCAGGAAACTCAAAGGCACTTTTTTCGGCAATGATATTGCCATCTTCTTCTTCCACTTGAAGGTAATAATTAACGTTTTGAACGACGTTACCTGCTGCCGTAGATGCCACATGTGAGCCATGTCCGTGGAAGTCATAACCCACTTTAGCTTTATCCGCTAGGTCATCATAACTTGGGTCATCTAGGTTATATGCAACACTTGCCCGATAATCAACAAGCTCTGGATAACTCACAATACCAATCAGTTTGTTGTTACAAAATTTAGGGTATTGCTGACAATCGCCAAAGTATTGATTTTCGCCATTTGGATTAACAAATACATGGCCATCATCGCCCACTTCTTTGAATGAGGGATGCGTAGCGTTAATGCCGGTATCCATAATACCGACAATAATCCCTTCACCTTTGGTACCAGGGATATCATTGACACCTTGCCAAACTTTTTTGGCTCCGATAAATTCAGGTCCTGTAGAAGTCTGAATATAATGCATACCGACAGGTTCAACACTGTATACATCTTGATCTTTTTGGATGGTTTTAACTTCACTGGCATCAAGCTGCAGTGCAAATGCATTAGCAACTACTTGATACTGTTGTGTTGGCTTTAAAGTACGGTTAAGTTTACCGCTTAACCTTTGGGTAATTTGTGTCTGCTTTGACTCAAGGTAGCGTTTATAGCTCACACTGGCTTGAGATTTAAGATTTAATACGCCCGCTGTAGTTTTGTTACTTTGATTACTTTTGATGCTGGTTGCGGCATAGCCTGTAACCGAGCCATCGTAACTTGCTAGCGCGCTATCTTTTAAACGGACAAAGTACAGTCCGTCAGTACGCATTTTTCCGGCACGTTCTAGTTTTATTTTTTCTTGGCCAGGATTGATGCTGTTAAGCGGTTTGCCTGAATCAGCATGACTAGAAAATGCCAATACTGAACTCACAGCACTAAGAACCAAATATCTACTACTTAATTTCATTTGATAACCTATTATTCTTTTTATAAAGGGAAAGCCGAATTCGGCTTTCCCTACCAGGGTTAAACAAGCAAGTGTTTAGCCAGTTAGAAACGACGACGCAGTGCGATAAGACCTGCGAACAGCAGAGATAACATACCTAAGCTACCACCACTGTCTTTTTCATACGTTGACTCTACAGTTAACGTATGGCTCACTTCATTCACACCGTCAGAAGCCGTAACAGTTAGTTGATGACTACCTTCACTATCAAGTTCACCCGTGATTTGAGTGCCAGCGATAGCCAGTGCAGTAAAGCCTGAACCTTCAACTGTGTAGCTTAAGCTGTTACCTTCGACATCCATAAACAGTCCATCGATATCCATGGTAAAGCTTGCTGAATCGCCTTTTTTGAAGGTCAATTGAGGTGTCGGCATAGCAGCGGCAACGTCTTCATCAACTACTGGCGCAATATCATTCACGTCCGTGACCATCACCTTAATGCTTTCGGTTTCACCAACTGTGTTGCCTTTTTGAGCAAGGATTTTAAGTTCAAATTCTTGGTTGTTCTCAAAATCAAGCGCTGACGGATTAACCACGTATAACTCATGAGTTTCTTGGTCAATCGCAAAAGGCGTACCTGTAACTGAATTAACGATATGCAATTCAAGCGGCTCAAAGTCTGTTGAACCGTAAGTAAAGAAGCCCTGAGTATCCAGCTCAATCTTTCCTAAAACAGTATTCATTTCAGCGCCTTCTGCAACGCTAAAGACTTGGTTAGCCTGTGCTCTTGCAACAATAGAACCATCATCATCTACCATTGCGTTATAGCCAATTTGCATAAAGTCATCGTTTACACTAACAACCATGAAATCTTTCGGTGCAGGGATCTGGCCGATACCACCTAAATCAGATGCGCCCACTGAAGCGATATAAACCTCTTCACCTGGTTGAGCGGTATAGGTTGGTGAAAACGCTAGCTCGCCAACTTCAGCATCTTGACCCATTGCCGCAAAACCAACATGAACAGAGCGGTCATTTGCTATATCGGTACACACATCCATGCCGGTAAGCCAATCAGAGTAACAAGACTCTTCAACAGCATAATTACCACCTTTAATCGGGTTAAATTGTGCAATTGGTTCGTATTGTTCTTTACCTGTGTGGCGGTCGGTTTGAATATGGAAACCAAAGTTTTGGTCAAAATCTTCTACGCTATCAAGCTCGTGGTGATATAGGTCTTCAAGACAAACCTGAGAAACGATATTTTTGCCATTATTGGTAAAATACGTTGGTAGGGTAGATTCTTTCATACGACCATTTGGGTTGGTGTAGTCATAAGCAACGCTGTAATCAATTACATATGTCGCTGGTTGACCTTTGGCATTTAACGCAATACGTGGCTGGTTTACTTGCTGCGCTTCATCCCAAATGTAGCCATCTGCAAAACTCTCATTCCAACCATTTTCTAAAACAACCGATTCAAAAAATAGGTCATAAGCAAATAGCTGTGGGCCACGCTCTTGAAAGTTAGCCAGTGCCACATCTGCGCGGTCGAATAAGCTTACGGCAATATTTAGCTTCTTACCTGAAACCGTACACATGGCATCATCAAAAATAGCGCCACCAACAGCTTTGATTTTATGACCTTTAACATTTTCTAAATCAGGTCTAACGGTACGGTTTTGTAAAATTAACGGATAAGCTTGAAAGGTTGTTTCAGTCTTAGAATCATTAATGAATGAAGCCACATAACCTTGATAACTGCCATTACCAAACTCATCATCAGGGTATAATTCACGACCCCAAGCTAAGTGATTCCATTCTGTTTGGAAAGTGTCTGGGTTCCAACCTAGATAAGTCGGAAACTCAATCGCGTTTGGGCGTTTAGTAATCGAGGTGCTGTGACGCGCTTTTACCATCCAACCAAGGTTAAGCTCAGGCTTACCTTCAGACATTAAGCTAATGTAACCATTTAGCTCAGTTGCTTTTAAGTTAGCGTCAGTATGATCCGCAGTGCTCATCAACGGCCATTGTGGCAGTTTATTAGCATCAACTATCATAGACACAGGTATAACCACACTTGAATTAGCAGGGATATTCACTGATTCAGGCAAGTTAAGTGTTAATGCTTCATGGGCAGCTTTATCACCGACCATTTTAAACGATAAGCTGTAGGTCTGAGCGGTATCTGAGACATTGCGAACAGTGATATTCTTATGAACTGTTTTAGTATCTGCAATTTCATGCATACCAAATTGAACGTAAGGTTGATTTGAAGCGCTTTCCCAAGCCACTAAAGGCGAGCTGATTGCAGCATCTAAATCTTCAACACCATGACCAATAGAATAGATTTCAGCAGGGGTAATTTCATCACTTTCTAAAATACTATCGATATTAGCAGTGTTAGCTAAAACAGCTTTAATTTCAGCAGGACCAAAACCTGGGAACTGACTTTTAATCACCGCAGCAGCGGCAGCAATTCTTGCAGCACCTGCCATAGAGCCAGAGCGCATACCGTACTTAGCTGCAGTTTCATCTGCATTGGAAATATGCACCACTGGCTGATTGTCAGTGAAAGTGACAATTTCAGGCTTTAACGTTTGTGAGCCACGCACTGGGCCCATTGCAGCCCATTCAGGTACAACAAGTGTTTCACCATCGTCAGCATAGTTTACTGCACCAACAGTAATTGCCGAAGTCGCACTACCTTCAGCTGAAATCCAGTTACGGTGTTTAGCTTCAGCGTCACCATAAAGTGAGTACTCAGCTAAATCTCCAGCATGAGTGACGACAGTCATACCTTGAGCTGATACACGTTCAATCATCAATTGCAGTAAGCTTACCGAGGCATTACCATCGATATCAAAAAATGCACCCGCGCCAGAAGCCTCTAGTAATGCAATATCGATACGGTCACTAATATCACCATCTTGGTTAGGGTCAAGAGCATGCTCAAAGGCTTGAACAAGTTTATCTAATGAAGGTCCTGACGCCGTAATATAAGTAGGGTCCCAACTTGCGCCCGATACGTTATAGACTTTATAAGCATGAAGTGATGCACCAGGTGCAAGTTGATGCACGATACTCGCAAGCTCAGTCCCCATGCCTGTAGGGTATACCCAACCATCCCAAGACTCATAGCTTAGGTTTTGATCGATTGGGTTAGCGTCATTACCGTAGTTTTCGCTTGAAAAATCCCAACCACCTGCAACTACCGCTGTAGGGAAGCCGCTATATTCAATAGCGCCATTTTCTAAGGCTTCTAAATAACTGCCAGCCGGTGGAGGCGTTTCAGGGTCATTATTTTCGCCATAAACACCTGAACCACCAAATATTGGTAAAGTGTAATCAATACCGGTAGAAATGATTGCAACGCTAACACCAGCACCAGCCGATTCATTGCCAGTATATGGAGTCAGTAAGGCGACTTCTTCATCGGCCATTACCGTAGCATTTTGCTGAACAGACTGAGTCGCTTCAGTTTGCTTAACGCTGCTAGTATTGCTGGCACTGAAAATACGTTGCACTGCATCAAGCGCCTTAACTTGAGCAACTGAGCCGCTTTGCAGTTCAACATTGATTATATTCGCAACTAACCCTGAACGCGCTGTTAATATTGCCTGCGGATCAATGGCTTTAATTTGGTTGAATACTTGATCTTGTAATTTGCTAACTTCAGCAAGGCGTTGCGTGTAATCGCGTTTATCACCTTGGCGCTCGATAGCTGCGGCATTTGTTAAATATAGAGTATAGGTCGCGCGTTCTTGCTGCTGAGCGCTACCATATGCTGATACTGATTCGGTCTGAGCATTCGCATGTAGAGCACCCGACAGAATGGCGGTTGAGACGCATAATGCGAGCGTGCATTTATTAAATTTCATTTCCATTCCTTCACGTTATTTTTTGTTATTCGGCCTTTTTCAGGCTCTAACCAATTAATAACGTGCAAGGAACATTGTCACAACAACCTCAGATTCATTTAATACTCATATTTATATCTGCGCTTGTCTAGCTTATATCTTTTAATTATCTTTTTTATTTAAATACAGGCATTTAACTACGAAAAACATAATACTAACAACACTAGTTAGAGGCGATAACCAACAACATCGGCCTCGTTAGCAACCTTTAATGTTAACAATAAAGACTGTTCATCAGCGCTTGATAAACCAAAAAACTTGCGCACTGTATTCGCTGGAAATGACATCACAGTTTGTATCTCGCCAGCAGCATTGATTCGTTGGATCAGGTCTTGTTTTACTGTGCGTTCGACGAAATATACAAAGCCATCTTCATAGTAAAATGAGCCAAAATCATATTTAGCTAAACGATCGGTAATCTGGCTAACTTCATTAGTATTGGCATCAAAACGCCAAATACCATTTAAATTAAACTTCGACATATACAGTATATCTGGGGACTCACCTTCAACAGCATAATTCCCTTGGCCAAACTTAATTGGCTGTAATTTATCATCAAGTGAATAACGATAAATGCCACTACTCTCATTTTCAGTGCCCTTAAAATAGATAGCCTTGCCATCTTTAGACCAACTGATGTTTTCGGCTGCAAGATCGCCAATATCAACTCTTTCAAATAGTTCCGACTGAATATTACCTAAATATAAGGTTTGTTTATCATTACGGTTGATGGTGACGGCAAACATCTCACTGGTGGGCGATACCCCCACGACCCCTGCATTCCCCATGCTTTTAGTCAGGTTTTTACTAGTGACTTGGTTATTTTTCCAGGTGGACCACAATTTTGAACGATTTGACAAAAATAAAATATCACCAGTCTTTTTTGAATAACGGGCATACATGTCTCGTGAAGATGAGGAGATTTTTCGCAGTACTTTTTGGTTTTGATAGCTCAGTTGTGCAATATACTCTTTTGAAATGTGCTCGCTAATAAATAGCGTCTCGGTCACATCGGAATAAGTGACGCTACTGATTAAGCCAGTAAATGGAATGGTATGCTGAACATTACCTAACAGATCAATTTTAGAAATCACTAAATTTGATCCTTCAATATGATTCACATAAAAGCTGTCATTTTGATAACTAAAGTCATAGTCAATAATACTGACACTATTCGCTATTAAATCAACAACATCACTTTCACCACGTTTTAATAGCAGGCTCATTTGAAGTGATGAACTTTTTTCTCTGATAAACGCAATTTCATCATTATTGGTCAATTGATGAGGCGAAAAGTCTACCTCGTTTTTACCGGGCTTGGTTAATTGTGTACTTTGCTTTGTCGACATCGAATATGAAAACAAAGCCACTCTATCAGTTAATTGCTTCGCAAAAATAAGTGTATCTTCATCATTTTTTGACCAGCTCAGTACTCGTTTAAATGGCAAATAAAAGCAGCCCTCAGTCACAAGATCATCGGTATTTTGCTGTAAATGCCTTACTCTTACTTGGCAAACACCACTAGCTAAAACTCGCACGTAAGCCAGTTTTTGATCGGACGGCGACCAAGCGGGAGAAGCTTCTTCACTATCGACAAACGAAATTAATTTCAGTGGCGAGTCATTGTTATTAAGCTCTTTAATATAAATTTTGCCCGGTTGCTGACCATTACGCCATTGCATCGCAAGGTATTTGCCATCATTGGACACGGCAATATGCTCTTCAACCCCTTCAAAATTGGTCACTTTACTTTTTATTGGTGACGCCAAAGCGGCTGCGGCTTCAGGCTCTGTAAAAGATTTGATAAATTGATAAGCGGAATAACTGAGTAGTATCACAAATGCGAGCACAAAAACTGCCAACACGGTATGTTTACGGCCAGCCTTTTTGTGAGTGATATCTGAAAGACTCGTCTCCTCATTAGCTGAAGAAATTAATGAAATCGGTAACACTAATTGGTAACCAAGTTTTGGTAATGTCAGCAGTAAATCAGCTTCAATATGTAAATCTTTAAAGGATTTTCGTATTAGCCATACTGAATTAGTGAAACCTTTTTCACCAACAGCTTGGTTACCATCCCAGATGGTATCAATTGCTGTTTGGCGAGAAACAATATGATCTGGACTATCAATAAACAGTTTCAGCAACTCAAACACTTTAGCCGACAACTTAATTGTCTTATCACCACAGCTTAAGGTCATTATGCTGCAATCTAACGTACACGGCCCTATTTGATACTGAAGTAATGCCATCAAGTCTCACCTAGTAATTTGTTATTATTATTATTTTCACTAGTCATCATAAATATAAATCAAATAAAAACCATTCTACGCACAAGTTGTTTGATACAAAATTAATTAAGCCACTGTTAATATAGGAATTAACCAGTGTTACAACTTGTATCGAAATATAAACAGTCACTTTATATAAATAAATATTATGAGTTATAGCTTGGTAGTATACAAAATAGCGTACCAGCTAACAATTACGTTTACATTTATTTAACAAGCGATTTGTGTTGATATTAGCGCTTTTTTTAGTGATAAATGCTAAAGGCACAGCAGCATTATTTAAAATACAACTTACTTGTCTGATTTTATTCAATAAAGACACGAGGTTAACCACAGTATTTTTTCAGAGCTTAGCCTCTCTTAAGGCTTATCAAACTCTGTATAGGTACAATAAAGTGGAATCTTGCTGGTTTACATAAGGCTTAATGACCATATTTCTAGTAAGTCAATAAGGGGGCCTCTATTGATAAGCCCAAATCCACTGGCTAAATAAATTGTTTAATTTAGCATACAGCCTTAAAAAATATCACCACAAAAAACACATTAAACTAATACAATCATAAAGATAAGCACAACTAATTCCTAAACAAGCTTTTAGGTTGAATTTAATTATTTGCGGCATTGCACAATTTTTGACTTATTATCGTATTGGGGGGTGTTATCATTTTTAAATTCGACTAAAATAGACGTCTAGATGTAGATACCTCTACACGTTCAAATTCAAAAAGACGAGATTTCCCATTATGGCAAACCACTTGTTCACCTCTGAGTCGGTCTCAGAAGGTCATCCAGATAAAATCGCTGATCAGATTTCTGATGCAGTATTAGACGCAATTTTAGAGCAAGACCCTAAAGCGCGTGTTGCTTGTGAAACTTACGTAAAAACAGGCATGGTATTAGTCGGTGGTGAAGTCACAACTTCTGCATGGGTTGATATCGAAGAAATCACGCGTAAAACAGTGCGTGAAATTGGTTACACTCATTCTGATATGGGTTTTGATGCTGATTCTTGCGCCATTTTAAATGCCATTGGTAAGCAGTCTCCTGATATCAACCAAGGTGTTGACCGCAGTGATCCTGCAGAACAAGGCGCTGGTGACCAAGGTTTAATGTTTGGTTATGCCAGCAACGAAACTGACGTATTAATGCCTGCTCCTATTACTTACGCTCACAAACTTGTGAAACGTCAATCTGAAGTACGTAAAGATGGCACCTTACCTTGGCTTCGCCCAGATGCAAAAAGCCAAGTTACCTTTGCTTATGATGAAGGTAAAATTGTTGGTATCGATGCAATCGTTCTATCAACTCAACATCGTGAAGATGTTAGTCAGGAAGACTTAATCGAAGGCGTAATGGAAACCATCATTAAGCCAGTTTTACCATCACAGTGGTTAAACAAAGATACTAAGTACTTCATCAACCCAACTGGCCGTTTTGTTATTGGTGGCCCTGTAGGTGACTGTGGTTTAACCGGTCGTAAAATCATCGTTGATACCTATGGCGGCATGGCGCGTCATGGTGGTGGTGCTTTCTCAGGTAAAGACCCATCAAAAGTTGACCGTAGTGCTGCATACGCAGCACGTTATGTAGCGAAGAACATCGTCGCTGCAGGTCTTGCAGATCGTTGTGAAATCCAAGTTTCTTATGCAATCGGTGTAGCAGAGCCTACCTCAATTAGCATCGAAACATTTGGTACCGGTAAAGTATCAGAAGACGTATTAATTAAGTTAGTTCGTCAACACTTCGAACTGCGCCCTTACGGCCTAACAGCGATGTTGGATTTGGCTCGTCCAATTTACCAACAAACTGCTGCTTATGGTCACTTCGGCCGTAACGAATTCCCATGGGAAGCGACTGATAAAGCTGAAATCTTACGTGCTGATGCCGGTCTATAATTAGCCCTCATTACAGTATGTAAAACTAAAAAAACCGTCAATTGACGGTTTTTTTATATCTATAATTTGCTGATTGATTCAACTTGGACTATTTCGCTATAGTTTTATTTCGCTACAGTTCTGCAGAGCACATAAACTGTCACTACTTACGAGTAAGCTTAACCTTCTCTCTGGTTAAGCAGTAATCACTGCCGGCCATTCTTCCTATGGCATCTAATTTGTCACTATCGATTCTAAAATCCTCAATGATGTCATCTTTAACATGAATAGCGACGACATTACCTAATATTAAATGGCCAGATAACGGTTCATTGCCCAAATCAATAATCTGATTAAGCTGGCACTCAAAGCTAATTAGCGCTTGCTTAACGAGACTCGGCTTAACTATAGATGCTGGGGCTTTTTCAATGTTGGCATACTCAAATTCATCTATATCCGCAGGAATATGATGGCAAGTTTCATTCATCACCGCTAAATCAGGATAGCTCACTGTATTGATGACAAATTCACCCTGTTGGCGAATATTAGTTAACGTATCCTTTTCCTGACCATCATCCATGCCCATAGGGTTGAAACACAGCACTGGCGGGTTAGCGCTGGCCACAGTAAAAAACGAAAAAGGTGCTAAATTGGCCACCCCATCAACAGAAATAGTGGAAACCCATGCGATGGGTCTAGGCGTTACTCCACCAATCAATAACTTATATATTTGTTGCTTACTTAACTGTTGTGGCGACAATAACATTAGGCTCTCGCAAATATTCTTAATAGGGTAAATCACATTCAACTTTAACAGTACTATGTCAGGTATGTACGCTGTATAGGTTTTAAAAATATGTTAACCCAACACATTTTGATCGGTTAAAGATGAAACTCCTTTGCAAGATATCAAACCGCTGTTCAGAATGACAATTGCTCAATTCTAACAAGGGAGTAATGAAGCGAGTCTTTTCTATCTAAGCCATCAATTAAACATTAAAATTGTGCCATCCAATAACAAAAGAATGAGCTTTCACCTTTCAGAACTTTATCGCTCTACATACTCAATAGGTAAAAATTTAATGCGTAAAACCCAATGGTTATTTGATGATGTCACTCAATTCAAAACGTCAATAGCACCAGCGATGACAGCCGGGCAACAAAAGCGCTGGTCAATGCTGAAACAGTTTTACAAACAACAGATGCCTTATTCAAAGCCAACAATGAAAGAAGATATAGCGGTGATCATGGCTCAAGATACTCAGTTACAGCAGTCGAATATTGATAAAGAAATGAATGAACCTGTTAATACAGTTTCTAGTGCCGCTATTGCTAAAGGAAAGAGTCGCAATAATCCTGACAATAGTATTATTGCGGTAGTAAGAATAAAGCCCATTGGCCAATATCAGTTGGTAACCGGCCTTGTCGTTGCTAGTGAGTATAGAGGCGGTGGACTTGCCCATACATTGCTAGCATTCATTGCTGAAAAACTAAAATGCGAGCAATGTTTTGTATTTTCCTTACCCCATTTAACCCAACTTTATCAAGAGCATGGCTTCAATGAGGTAAAACTGGCGACAAATGATATTCAACAACTTTATCTAAAACATCATTCACCACAAAAACCATTGGTGCTAATGCAGCTGCAGACTCAACTTTCTTCTAGAAAATAGTTTAAAAGCAACCGCTTGTTAAAAACTTCGCGTTAATAATCGTTTCGTTAACAGTGATCAAAATGCGCAGTTTCGACACACATAAAGGAAATCTGCTGTAATGATAAAACTGGTACATTCATCACTCGACCATTGTCAGTATCAAGTAGGTGATTGTCAGTACTCAGCACAATTTGCTCTTGATAACCATTTGAACGCCCGCATAAAATCCATTGGTCTTGCCATTTTACTGCATATATTGACTGAGCATTCCCGCTGGTTGTCGGCTGCTTATTAAGCTCAAATGCTTCACAATCCAAATCATTAGCCGCAAGCACACCCACTACAATTTTTAAATTCTCGAATGCTGATAGTCTTAACGACAAATAAGATGCAAATAACTCATTAAACAGCTGAGTTGTATTTTGTTCCATAGTGACCTCTTAAACCTCATCTTGATGTCTTTTTCGATGAGAGTACGATACTAATTAGCTAACACCAGTAAATAATAATCACGCTGCTGAAAGCCAAAATAATCGACCACTTCCATCGATGCCTTACGGGTATGTGCGGCAAAAGATAATGCATTATCTTCAGCAATGAAGGTGACCATATAAGGTAGCTTTTTGCCTACATGCCTTGCTAACTGACTAACCAGTTGTTCAAAAATACCTTGGCCGCGATGATTACTATGGATCCAAATAGGACCATATTGGCAACTGTTACTCTCAGATAAACGGCTATAACCCATTTCGATACTGGGTAAGCGCTTTAATATCGCTTGATAGATAGACCAAGATTTAAATAGGGACCAAGGGCCAGCAATAACATAACCAATAATCTTGCTATCGCAGCAAGCCAGCATTATCCAGCCTTGATTAATTAAGCTGGTAATTTGCGGCTCCGAAAAGTGTTGCCCTGCCATCCCCTGTCCATTTGACCCTAGCTCATCATGCATATGAGTTAGCTCAAGCTGAGCAATTTCAGCGGCATCATCTCGTTGGGCTAATCGATAACTAACTTTCATTTATCTTGCTCATCATCAGTTGAGTTTACGGCTTGTTTTTGCGCCCAACTAAAAACCAGGGCTACCGGATAAGGCGCCATGATGACAAACCCAAGCCCAATTAAACACGCCACGACTAACATGCCAGAGACTTGACTAGCCACTTCAGTGAATAAATACAAACCAGCGCCGACGGCGACAAAAATCAATCCAACGGCATGCAAAATTTTAAAAATGTTACTCATTAAACTCACTCTTTTTGGCTAATAGCCTTATTGTATCGCCTTATCGGGCAGATTCGGCTGATTTAACATTTATTGATTAAATAAGGCGGTAATAAAATCAGTAAATTATCATTAATTATTATTCAAGATGAAAAAAATCAATGTGACTCAGTATATACTATGGCTATTAACGACCCTATTTGGAAATGCCTCTCATGTTCAAACCTCTCCTCGGCGCGTGTGGTATTATTTTTGGACTCAGTGCTTGTCAAAGTGCGCCGCCTCCAGTTGAACAAGTCAATCTACTTGGCAGTTGGCATATTGAAACCGCGCTATCAAATCCTGTGATTGATAATAGCCCTGCACAAATTACCTTTGCTGAAGAAGGTAAATTATCTGGCAACAACAGCTGTAACCGCTTCTTTGGTGATTATAGCCAGCAACAAGATAAGCTAAGCTTAACGCCTGCAGGCACTACCAGAATGGCCTGTGTTGAAGTATTGATGCAGCAAGAGCAAAGTATTATGAAAGCAATGACGTTAGTCACCAATATCAAACAAGCGAAATCGGGTAAGCTATTACTAAAATCTCAAGATGGCGCCACCTTATTGGTATTGGCTAAACAAGATTAGCTTGCGATTAAACAAAAAAATAGTGAAGCCATGGCTTCACTCTTTTTGTATCAATCGCTCACAGCATGATGCTAGCTAGGTATTTTTACCTGTGACTCAGTTTGTTGTAATTCAGTTTCTGCCTGCTGCACAATCATCGCAGACTGCTCCATATCCGCATTATAATGCTCAACATCAAGTTCATCTTCAGAGCGAGCAATCATAGTCGTTGCCACTAAGTCTCCTGAAACGTTAACCACTGTTCGCGCCATATCTAATATTCGGTCGATACCGGCAATAATTGCCACACCTTCAAGTGGTAAGCCTACCGTTGTTAACACCAAGGTCAACATCACTAAACCAGCGCCAGGCACACCCGCAGTGCCAATTGAGGCTAAAGTCGCGGTAAGAATAATCGTTATGTATTCAACCCAAGTTAAATCCACCCCAAATGCCTGAGCAACAAATAACGCAGTCACGCCCTGATAAAGCGCTGTGCCATCCATATTAATGGTGGTTCCCAGTGGCAATACAAAGCTTGAAATCTTTTTATTCACACCTAAGTTTTCACTGGCACACTTCATGCTCGCAGGCAGGGTTCCTGCTGAACTTGAAGTGGTAAATGCCACCGCCATCGCATTAGCAATGCCTTTAAAAAACTGCAGCGGATTGAGTTTGCCAAACACAGTTAATACTAAGCTGTAAAAACCAAGAATATGTAATGCACACCCCAAATAAACCGCTACAATGACTTTAATTAGCGGCAACAACATCTCTAAGCCATACTCACCTGCAACCCAAGCCATCAGGCCAAACACGCCATAAGGTGCTAACTTCATCACCATGTCAGTCAGCTTGTACATGGCTTCTGCTAAGCTTTCAAATAGCTTAATCGCAGGCTTGCCACGCTCGCCGATTAACACCAGTGAAATACCTAATGCCACAGCAAATACAATTACCTGCAGAATTTGACCACTGGCTAGTGCCGCGACAGGGTTAGTCGGCACAATATTAATCAAGGTATCCATTAAGCTTGGCGCTTGCTTTACATCGGCTGCAGCTGCAGCCCCTTTAAGACCAAGACCTGCACCAGGCTGCATGATATAACCGACAAGCAGGCCAATACTGATAGCAATCGAAGTGGTACCTAAATAAAAGGCAAAAGACTTAAAGCCAATTCGGCCCATTTTCGCCGTATCCTGCATCGAGGTCACACCAACAATGAGCGAGCAAAATACCAAAGGAATAATTAACATTTTGATGGTATTTACAAACAAAGTACCAATGGGTTTTAAATAGTTGGCATCTTCACCTAGGCTTACCCCAGTAATAATACCTAGCACCATACCTATGAGGATTTGTAACCACAAAGGAACTGACATCCAGCGAGACCAGGCCCGACCAAGAAGTGAAGGAGCATGTTTTGACATGATTTAAAACCCTGTAAAATTGATAGTTGAGTAATTAAGTACGCTGCTTATGATATGACTAACGAATGCACCGCTAAAGGTGGCATATATCACGATAAAAATCGGCGACGCATACTAGCATGACACCTCAACTACATTAGATGATCTAGGTCACCTTATAAGGTCTATACACTATAAATTACAGGGTTTAAGCGCATTAAGCTTCAAAAACAGTTTCAGCCTCATCAGTACCGACCTTTAGAGTATAAAGTGCTGCCGGAGGTCGCTCCCTTTCAATTAAGTAACTCCAGTAATCATCATCAAATCCCGCGAGAAAATTATTGCCCTCGCCACGTGATTTTAAGATTAACCACCACCAGACCATGCCCCAACAGCCAAAGGTGACTATGGTGAGCAAAAAATGCAACAAATGATTAATCGAAGGCTGTGTAAGCGATCTGACTGTAGTAGCATGAGCTAAGTGAATCCTATTAGGGTGGCTAAAATATCGCCTAACCCTAAATTGATAGCGTCGGTAAATCGATGAGCTGACAGCTTTATTAGCCTGAACCGTAGAATTTAATCCTGATTGACATTGAGCATGTGGCTTTGCCATAACTGCCCCCAAAAACAAAACAAGTATAATTATTAAGCATAGCAGCTTAGACTTTAGTCGAATAAAAATTAGCACTATTTTTATATCAAGGAGCCACAATGAAAATAAGAAAAGGCCAACTATCAGATTTATCAGCATTAGTTGAATTTAACCAAGCCATGGCAATGGAAACTGAGCAGCTTCACTTGGATAATGAACAGCTCACTAAAGGGGTGAGCACTATGCTAAGCAGCCCAGAAAAAGGCTTTTATTTAGTGGCTGAGATAGATGGTGACATCGTGGGTTCATTAATGGTCACCCTTGAATGGAGTGATTGGCGCGCAACTAACTATTGCTGGATCCAAAGTGTGTATATACGCCCGCAAAACCGCCGCCAAGGAATATATGGCAAACTTTATCAGCAAGTTAAAGCAATGGCTGAGGACATGGGCGGCGCGGCCAGTTTCAGATTATATGTAGAGCATGATAATCATGCCGCTCAGCAAACCTATAAGGCACTCGGCATGGAGCAAAGCCATTATTTGATGTTTGAACAGCTTCCAGAAGCTCACTAATCAGCGTCAACTATCAAAAAATCTCAATAAAAAAGGCTTTCAAATGAAAGCCTTTTTTATTGAGTTCAAGCTGTTATCTCAAACTAAAAATTAAGCACAAAGGTTAGTCACTTTAATGGCTAAGCCGCCTTGACTGGTTTCACGGTATTTAGAGTGCATGTCTTTGCCAGTCTCATACATAGTCGCGATCACTTTATCTAAGCTTACTCTAGGCTCTGAATTACGACGAAGCGCCATACGTGAGGCATTAATCGCTTTAACCGATGCTATGGCATTACGCTCAATACAAGGCACCTGCACTTGACCTGCGACTGGATCGCAAGTTAAGCCAAGGTTATGCTCCATGCCAATTTCAGCCGCCATACACACTTGTGAAGGTGAGCCGCCCATTAACTCAGCTAAGCCCGCCGCCGCCATAGAACACGCCACACCCACTTCACCCTGACAGCCCACTTCAGCACCAGAGATTGACGCATTACGTTTATAAAGCGAGCCGACTGCCGCTGCTGCTAAAAAATAACGACTGCATTCTTTAGGGCCAACCTTTTGAATAAACTTATTATAGTAAGCTAATACCGCAGGAATAATCCCAGCAGCGCCATTGGTTGGTGACGTCACCACGCGGCCACCAGCAGCATTTTCTTCGCTCACAGCTAAGGCAAATAAGTTAACCCAATCAATTATTTCCATTGGATCATTACTTAAACGCTCACAGCGTAATAACTCACGATGTAACGCTGGCGCTCGACGTGACACTTTTAGCGGCCCCGCTAACACCCCTTCAGTATGACAGCCCTTTTCAATGGCGTTTTGCATGGTTTTCCATACTAAACTAAAGCCAGTGTACATCTCTTCTTCAGTGCGAAAACACAGCTCATTTTGCTTCATCAAACCGCTGATGCTTAAACCTGACTCTTTGCAGTGCGCCATGAGTTCATCAGCAAAATTAAAGTGATAAGGTACTTTTACCCCATTAGAGTGTGTTTGATTAAACTCAGCTTCATCAACAATAAAGCCACCACCGATTGAATAGTAGGTATTTGAGTAAACACGCTCATCACCAATCCAAGCATGCAACTTCATCGCATTTTCATGTAATGGCAGCGTTTCAGGATGAAACACTAATGCATCAGTAGGGAACGCCACATGATGAATCGCATCACCAATGATAATTTCTTCGGTTTTAGCCACTTGAGCAATGAAATGTTCAATAGCTTCAATATCCACAGTTTCAGGCTCATTACCGGCTAAACCCATAATAATAGCGATATCAGTATGATGACCCTTTCCCGTTAGTGAAAGAGAACCATAAACATCCACGGTAAATTTAGTAATTTGTGTTAGCTGTCCTTGTTCAATTAAATCATCAACAAACCGATTAGCCGCTTTCATTGGGCCTACGGTATGCGAGCTTGATGGCCCAATACCAATCTTAAAGATTTCAAATGCACTAAACATAGATGTACCTCAACACTTTTGTATCTAAGCGCGCGGTTTTGGCTATCATGTCAAATCAACATCGATTGTAGTTAATCAGTTGAGTTAACTTAATTCACTTGGACCAAAACAACACACTAAAACAGCAAAGATAAAACAGAAAAGAGGAGCATCAAAGATACTCCTCTACTACAGCAAAACTTGAATTAATTTAGCTCATTAAGCCAAATAGAATCGCTGTCATAGCCAGTAAACCAGCAATAACCACAAACACATTACTAATGCGGCCACGGTAAGCTTTTAGCGCAGGTACTTTATGGACAGCATACATAGGCATTAGATAAAGGATTGCAGCAATAATCGGACCGCCCAACGCTTCAATCATGCCTAAAATGCTTGGGTTAATAACCGCAACAATCCAGATGCTGAAGAACATGAAAGCCAAAATGAATTTATTTAGCTTAGCCTCTGATACTTCTTTATTACTGCTACGTAATTGCTTAGTGATCATGCCTTTTAAACCTTCAGTCGCCCCTAAGTAGTGGCCAAAGAAAGAAGAAATAATCGCAATAAACGCAATAATAGGGCCAAAGTAGCTCACAAAACCACTTGAGTGAACATTGGCTAAGTAAGACAAAATAGCTAAGTTTTCACTCTTTGCTTCAGCAAGTTGCGCTGGGCTTAATGATAAAACACAAGAGAACACGAACAGCATCACGAAGCCTACAAGCATCATTGAGGTGTTACGTAAAATCACATCTGCTTTTTTAGCTGCATTGTTGCCATGCTCACGCTTAAGTGACACAGAGAATTGTGAAATTGCAGGAGAATGGTTAAAAGCAAAGATCAATACTGGAATAGTTAACCAAACAGTACCAAAAAACTCACCTGCCGATGGCACCACTTGCAAAGCATCCATTTTCCAGTCAGGAATTAAGTAAAATGACATAAATGCCAAAATCGCAACCAGTGGGTAGACTAAAAATTGCGTCACTTTCAGCATGAATTTTTCACCCGCAACCATCACTGACATCATGCCAATAATAAGTAATGCCGATAATAAAAAACGTGGCGGTGAGGCAAAGCCAAGCTGGTGAACAATAAAGCTATCAACTGTGTTAGTAATACCAACACCATAGATAAGCACAATAGGAAAAATAGCAAAGAAGTATAACAGCGTGATCGCTTTACCCGCATTAACGCCAAAGTGCTCTTCTACCACTTGAGTAATATCACTACCCGGATTCTTAGAAGAGCACACAAAGCGAGATAAACCGCGATGAGCAAGGTAAGTCATAGGTCCAATAATAACGGCCATCATGACTAAAGGCCAAAAACCGCCCATACCCGCGTTAATAGGTAAAAACAAAATACCGGCGCCAACAGCGGTGCCAAATAGACTTAACATCCAAGTGGTATCTTGACGACTCCAGCCTTTAACTTGAGTTTGCTCACCTTGAGTTGCTACAGCAACATCCTGCGCACTGATTGAATCTCTTTGCATGGAATAACCTTTGAGGTAACTAATTTGGCACGGAGAATACAGTGTTCTTATTTGAGAATAGTGACCTAGTTCATTTTTTTGATCCCACACAGCAATAAGAGAGGCGCAATGTGCGCATGATCAAATATTAACTTGGTTACTAATACAGCTTCATTAACAACAATTAATTTAATTGCCAACATTAGATACAAATGATCAACTGCGAATGTACTGCAAAGTCACAAGCCAAAGGGGTTTAAACACTAATAACCTAGTGAATACTTGACTATTTCAATCAAGTAACTCAAGGTTTTTCGATGATAAAATAGCCTTATCACTGTCGAAAGGGAAACGAGAAGGTTAGCTTGAAATAGAAGATTAGCTTGAAAAAGAAAGTTAGCTGGAAATAGATAAGTAAGCTAAAAGCAAAGTTAATATTCACCCAGCAAAGCGTCGAATTTACATTTTTACAGCGGTAAATTCGACTCAACTGAAGTTATATACGATATAACAATATCGCTAGCCCGTTCTTAAACTTAATATGGCGGCGACATCCAGCGCCTTGTCATATTTGACAAACCCAGTCAGTTTTTGATCAATGGCATAAATCGACATACGGTCGGCCAATTCATTGCCTTCAATCCCCACATGAGCGGCAACGTGTTCAATCTCCATATCATCTTTAATGGCATCATAAAGTTCATGAGCCTGCTTAATGACTTCAAGATTGGCGATATCACCGGCAGTCTTGCGTTTCCAGCCTTTTGACTTCCAGCCATAAGCCCAATTAGTGATGCAATTAATCGAATATTGGGAGTCACTGAGTATTTTAACCGTTTGATTAGCCTTAATGGCCTTTTGTGCCACTAATATCGCTTGATAAAGCGCATTCAATTCGGCGCTATTATTGGTGCCATTGGGATTATATAAACCAAACCACAACTCAGCGACTGCGCCATTACGGTAAATCGCCATTCCTGAGCCCGCTTTACCAGGGTTGGGCTCACAGCCGCCATCAGTGAATATCATCACCTCATGAGTGGATAAATCAATCTTAGCTTTGCTGGTCGATGTTGTTTTAGTCGCAGTGCTAGCTTTACTTTTCGCGCTAAAAGCCGCTTTACCTATACTTTTACTTGCCGATGCGCCAAATGCCGCTTTAGCCTCTGCTTCAGTCGGGAAAGATTTGTATTTTGCTTGGGGAAATTTATCCACCTGCTTCTTGGTATAATCCCAACTGGTAAAAATGCCGGTCTCACGCCCTGCCCAAACCACATAAAACTTCTTCGCCATAATGACTTCTCTATAAAATCGCTTAAGATACTCAATGCGCACCAGTTTAGCGTATGACGTAGCAAAATCACCAACTGTTCAGTAAAACTTGGATACTAATTTATGCCTCAAGCACCATTAACGATTATTGTCGGCTCAAATAACCCCGTAAAAATCAATGCCGCCAAAGTGGCCATCAGTCAGTATTTTCCTGATCGTAAAATCAATTGCAGCGGCATGCATGCGCCCTCGTTAGTGGCCGATCAACCCATGACAGATGCAGAAACCAAATTAGGGGCCATTAATCGCGCCCAGTTTTGCCAGTCGCAATACCAATCAAATGCCCAAGAGGCTGACTTTTTTATCGCGATGGAAGGCGGTGTTGATAATTTTGACCATGGCCCTGCGACATTTGCTTATATGGCCATCATTCATAAGCAACAACTATCAGTTGGTCGCAGCGCGCTACTGCCATTACCCACTCAAGTTTACCAAGCGCTAGAGCAAGGTGAAGAGCTGGGCCATGTTATGGATAAACTCTTTAATACCCACAACATTAAGCAAAAAGGCGGCGCAATTGGATTACTCACTCACGGCTTAGCAACCCGCGAAAGCATTTACACCCAAGCGATTATTTTAGCGATGGCGCCTTTTATGAATGCTGAATTTTTCAACAATTAGTTTGCCCATAGGAATAAGTTACTTTGTTTTATGGATAAAGATTGCTAACTTCGAAGTAACTCGTTTCCATAGGAGAATTAAATGGAATATCAACGCATAGCGCATTCTAGCCTTGATGTTAGCAAGATTTGTCTTGGTACCATGACATGGGGCGAACAAAATACCCAAGCCCAAGCTTTTGCACAAATGGATTACGCCATTGGCCGCGGAATTAACTTTATTGATACCGCAGAAATGTATCCAGTGCCACCCAATGCTGACACCCAAGGTGAAACCGAGCGCATTATTGGTCACTACCTTAAGCAAAGAGGCAATCGCGATAATTTAATCATTGCATCAAAAGTGTCAGCTGCAGGCCCTAAAAGTGATTTTGTTAGACCAAACATGGCCTTAGATTGGGTCAACATCCACCAAGCGGTTGATGCATCACTAGAGCGACTACAAGTCGATACCATTGATTTATATCAGCTGCACTGGCCTGATAGACACTGTAATTACTTCGGTGAGCTACTTTACGACCAACTGGATGATGAACATCAAACCCCTATTTTAGAAACCTTAGAAGCATTAGCTGAAGTCATCCGCCAAGGAAAAGTGCGCTATATCGGCGTGTCCAATGAAACCCCTTGGGGCTTAATGCAATACCTTCGATTAGCTGAAAAGCATGGCTTACCCCGCATCGTCAGTGTGCAAAATCCTTATAGTTTGCTTAATCGCAGCTTTGAGGTGGGCATGTCTGAAATCAGCCACCGTGAAGAATTGCCTTTGCTGGCCTACTCGCCTTTAGCTTTTGGCGCATTAACAGGTAAATATGAAAATAATCAGTGGCCTGAAAACGCCAGATTAACGTTATTTAAGCGCTTTGCCCGCTATAACAGCACAGCAATGGCAATTGAAGCTACTCAAGCTTATGTGGATTTAGCCCGTGAGTTTGGTTTGTCGCCAACCCAAATGGCCTTAGCCTTTGTTAATTCAAGACGCTTTGTCGCTTCAAACATTATTGGCGCTACCAATCTTGAACAGTTAAAAGAAAATATCGATAGCCTTGATGTTAGTTTGTCCGCAGAGCTTATTGGCCGCATCAACGAGCTGTCTAACCTTTATCGCTTGCCTTGCCCATAACAAGTGTGAATAACAGGGGTTAATAAGACCTTTTGCCAATCAGCATATTGATGCTTGCAATAAGCGCTACAATCTATGAAGATCGTAGCGCTTTTCTTATGCTGAAGCGATAACTTCAGCGATTCATCATTAACTTAACGAGCTTTCAATGACAGTGCCTGTGGATACCGTTTTAATTAATAATGCCTTTGATCACCAAGCTATTCGATCTCAGTTTCCAATATTGGATCAACAGCTAGATGATAATCCATTGTGTTATTTAGATACGGCAGCCACCAGCCAAAAGCCTGTTAGTGTCATTGAGGCAATGACTCAGTATTATCAGCATGATAACGCTAATGTGCATCGCGCCGCCCATCAGTTATCAGCCAGAGCCACAGCCAACTATGAACACGTTCGTCATCAAGTTAAGCAATTTATTAATGCTAGCCAAACTGAAGAAGTTATTTTCACTCACGGCACCACTGAATCGATCAACATGGTCGCTGCAGGCTTAAGCAAACAGCTTAAAGCTAATGATATTATTTTAGTTGATAGCGCCGCCCATCACGCCAACTTAGTACCATGGCAACAATTGGCCAAAAATACCGGCGCTGTGGTTAAACCCATTCCACTGAATGAGCATTTATCCATTGATATCAATGCCTATTCAGCACTGCTTAGTTTAAAACCTAAGCTTGTGGCCATAAGCCATGTGACCAATGCGCTGGGGTCGGTAAATGATGTCAGCCAATTAGTTGAGCTTGCCCAGCAAGTAGGGGCTCTCACCCTTGTTGATGGCGCTCAGGCCATCGCTCATATCGATGTCGATGTACAACAAATTAACTGCGATTTTTATGTGTTTTCAGGCCATAAAATGTATGGCCCCACTGGCGTTGGGATCTTATATGGTCGTTATGCCGAACTCGATAAGCTTGAACCGCTGCTAACAGGCGGCGAAATGATAAAGTCGGTGAGTTTTGAAGCTACCACCTTTGGGGAGTTACCCAATAAATTAGAAGCCGGCACCCCAGCGATTTCAGCGGTTATCGGTTTAGGCGCGGCCATTAGTTTTATCAATGGACTGCCAAAAGCTGAGTTACTGGCCCATGAGCAAAGCTTACTGAACTATTTGCAAAATGAACTCAGAAACTTAGGCGATATAACCCTTATTGGTGCAACGGCGCATAATATTGGCGTGGTTGCGTTTAACTTGGCACAAGAGCATCATCAAGATGTTGGGATACTACTTGATCAACAAGGCATAGCCGTTCGTTGTGGCCACCACTGCGCCATGCCATTAATGCAGCAGTTAAACATTAAAGGTTGTTGCCGAGCATCCATTGGCCTCTATACTAATAAGCAAGACATTGACCTGTTTATCGCGGCGCTGGGTAATGTCAAAGATCTACTGTTATAGCTTTAAGTTATAGCCTGATGTTTTAGCCTTAGTATTAGGCTTATGTTTTAGGCTGGCTTTTTAACCTTAGCTTTATAGCTGCAAATACTCTCCACCACCTGATAGTAAATTGAGAAAATGACTAACCAATTACCACAACCCCAAGAGCACTGTTTTAAACCGCTAGATAATAAGGTCGCACAAGCCGTCAGCGCGATTGAGTCAGCAAGCAACTGGCAAGATAAATACCGTCAAATCATGCTGGTTGGTAAAGCCCTACCGACACTTGATGATGCCTTTAAGCTAGAGTCAGCCCAAGTCAAAGGCTGCGAAAGCCAAGCGTGGCTTTACCATAAAGCGATTGATGGCAAACATTTTTTTTGTGCCGACAGTGATTCACGTATAGTTAAGGGTCTAATTGCTATACTGTTATATGCAACTCATACAAAAACCAGTGCCGCCATTAGTGCATTTGACTTAACTGAGTATTTTGAACAATTAGGACTTAGCGGCCAATTAAGCCCCTCTCGTACCAATGGGCTTACCGCACTCGCCAATGCTATTAAGCAATACGCCGCAAACTAATCAATAATGATTACGAGCGTTAAAAGGAATAACAATGTCTGAAAGCGCTTGTAACCAAAACAGAAGAACCCTACTTAAAGGGATCGCTGCAACCAGCTTACTTTGCCCGCTGTATAGCACTTCTGTGTTTGCCGCCTCCAAAAAGCGCCTCTATATTGATGGTTTATCATTTCTGCCCGAAAACCTAGCAGATGTTCGCGAATCAAAACTTGATGCTTACATCTGTGATATCTCCGCTATCGAAACTATTACACAGCCCGATGGCACCACCAATTACAAACGCACCTACCAAGCCTGTATTGAAAGTATAAAACAAGCTAAAAAAGTGGTCGATGATAACCCTTCAGTTTTATTACAAGGGCTAACAGGCAACGACATTGCCAAAGCCCGAAATGAGCAGCGCACCGCGGTGTACTTTCAAATCCAAGGCGCTGACTGTGTTGAAGCCGATGCCGATAACGCTAACAGTGGCGATAAGCCTTGGCCACAACTAGACCAATTTCACAAACATGGTTTACGGGTGCTGCAATTAACCCACCACTACGGCAACCGCTTTGCCGGTGGCGCATTAGACAATGATGGCTTTCAAAGCCTCAATAAGCCACTGACCGCTGATGGTAAGGCATTAATCGCCGAGCTTAATCGTCACAATATTCTTATCGATGTCAGTCACTCAAGTCCGCAAACCGCACTGGATACCGCTAAAGTCTCCACTAAACCCATAGTGCAAAGCCATGGCGCTGTGCGCTCCATCGTCAATAATGCTCGCTGCTCACCCGATGAAGTGATCCGCGCTATTGCCGACACTGGCGGTGTGTTTGGTATTTTCATGATGAGCTTTTGGCTCACCAATAAGCCTGTGCCGACCATTGATGATTATATTCGCCAACTTGATAGGGTCGCTAGACTGGGCGGCATGGATGCAGTAGCCATTGCCAATGATTTCCCACTGCGGGGCCAAGAAAACTTACTGGCGTTAAATAACAATAACGCCGAAGGGGTAAAACAATACCTGGGTTGGTGGCAAAGTCTTGCTGATAAAAATGTATTAGGCTTTGACCATACCCCAGAGCATGTGGTGATCCCAGAATTTAACCATATCGACAGAATGAGTCGCATTGACGATGCACTGGCCAAAGCACGTTATAAGTCGAGCGATAGAGACCGCTTTTTAGGTGGTAACTGGCAAAGAGTGCTTAAACAAGTGTTGGTTTAATTTACATCGGATTTAGACCTACATCCTTTATTTCCAAACTCCGTTTGGATTAACATTGTGGCGCTTCGTTCACACCTGATTTATTTTTTTAAATATTTCCAAACTCCGTTTGGATTAACGTCGTGGCGCTTCGCCCACACCAGAGTCAAGGGGGAAAGCGCTTGTCCCCCTTAACAAACCCTCAGCGCCCCTAACGAAAAATGCTGAAAAGCGCATAGTTTTCGATGGGGATTGATCCGGCTTTTAACTTCGTTTGTAGACTGCTTCGGTCTTATTCGAAAATGCTAACGCTTCCGATGGTGCATCCCTGCACCGCGAAAGCTATGCTCACATCCATGTGAGCATCACGCTATTTTCTTCAACGTCCTCAATTCAAATTGAGCCTTTTGGATTTTTAGCTTTATATCTTTTTAATCTTTTTAATCTTTTACTTGGCACTAATACAGTCAAATCGAAGAAGCAATAATCCCAGTGTAGATGCAGCAGCGAACTTCCAAAACATGGATGTTTTGGCAGAGCCTACATGGATGTACTTGCGGCGTCTCGCAGTTGTATCTGCACATAAGCCTGCGGCAGGCAATTGGTTAAATCGAAGTTATGGTCTACGTAAAAAGTGCCAATATAAATGGAGAATAGAGTTGGTGGTCATGAAACATTTTGCCCCCTTTTTAATTTAGTCTTTAATCACAGGAGATGTTAACCATCGCAATTTGACCTCATTTCACTTATGCATGTAATCTGTTATCAATATAAAAATAGCAGCGATATAAGGGAGGGTTACACCTTGAACCTAGCTTACAAGGTAAACATCAAGATTTTAAGCTCGACAAACTCTAGACTCGATAAATTTTAGACAAAAAAAGCTGAAACCTAGGTTTCAGCTTTTTTGTTTTGAAACGCTTACTGTTAGTTAGCTTACTTTGAACATTAGTAACTAAACACTAGCCACCAAAGTCATCTAGCAAGATATTTTCTTCTTCAACACCTAAGCTTTCTAGCATGCTGATCACAGAGGAGTTCATGATTGGAGGGCCACACATGTAGAACTCACAATCTTCTGGCGCTTTGTGATTCTTAAGATAGTTTTCCAATAATACCGTATGAATAAAGCCGGTATAGCCGGTCCAGTTATCTTCAGCTAAAGGCTCTGACAAAGCTACATGCCATTCAAAGTTGTCATTTTCAGCGGCTAAGGTATCAAAATCATCTTGGTAAAAAATCTCTCGCGCTGAACGCGCCCCATACCAAAAAGACATTTTACGTTTTGTTTGCTTACTCTTAAGTTGATCAAAAATATGCGAACGCATCGGCGCCATACCTGCACCACCACCAACAAACACCATTTCTGCGTCTGTTTCTTTGACAAAAAACTCACCGAAGGGCCCTGAAATAGTTACCTTGTCGCCAGTCTTTAGATTAAAGATATATGACGACATTTGCCCTGGTGGTAAATCATTGCTTGGCGGCGTAGCAATACGCACATTCAGCATGATGGTGCCTTTTTCATCAGGGTAGTTCGCCATTGAATAAGCACGCAATACATCTTCATCAACGGTTGAAACTAGGCTAAATAAGTCGTACTTATCCCAGTCATCACGATATTGCTCAGGAATATCAAAATCAGCGTATTTCACCTCATGGGCAGGGGCTTCAATTTGAATATAACCACCGGCTTTGAAATGAACATCCTCCCCTTCAGGGACTTTCAGCAGCAGCTCTTTAATAAAGGTCGCTTGGTTGTCATTAGAAACTACCTCACATTGCCACTTTTTAACCCCAAAGATCTCTTCATCCACTTCTAGTTCCATGTCGGTGCGCACCGCAACCTGACACGCTAACCGGCAGCCTTCTTTGGCTTCTTTTTTGGTGATGTGGTCAAGCTCTGTGGCTAAGATATCACCGCCACCTGATTTCACTGTGACCCGACATTGGCCACAGGTGCCGCCACCGCCACAGGCCGATGGAATAAAAATACTGTTGCTCGCCAGTGCGCCAAGCAGTTTATCACCAGCAGGTGTGCACACACTTTTGTCTGCATCACCATTAATGCCGATGGTGACATCACCCGTACCCACCAATTTGCTTTTGGCGAATAAAATTATCATTACCAGCAAACTTACCACTATGGTAAACATGCCTATGCCAATTGCCATTTCCATTAAATGCACCTTCTCAACAGTTGCTGATAACAAGCAGTCTCATGGGTCAGTTTTACCAAAACCACTGATTCAAGCATGAGTGAGTCATCTATAAGCGAATTCAAATTTGTTTGCATTTTCACGCCTTACAAAGTGATGCCAGCAAATGACATAAAACCTAATGCCATTAAACCTGTAGTAATAAAGGTAATGCCAATTCCTTGCAGCCCTAGTGGGATAGCATGAAATTTCATCCGTTCACGCAGCCCGGCGAGTAAGACAATGGCCATCGCCCAGCCCACTGCACTACCTGCTGCAAACACCACAGATTCGCCTAAGTTATAATCACGGTTGGCCATGAAAATAACCCCAGCAAAAATGGCACAGTTCACCGTTAGTAGCGGTAAGAAAATACCTAAAGATTGATACAGAGTTGGAATGTATCTTTCTAAAAACATCTCCAAAATCTGCACTAAAGCGGCAATCACCCCAATAAAGGTAATTAACTGTAAGTAGCTTAAGTTAAGCTCAGGGAAGCCTGCCCATGCCAGTGCACCTGGCGCAAGGATATTCACGTAAATCAGCTGATTTACCGGTACGGCTAATACCATCACCACAATCACTGCAATGCCCAAACCAAATGAGGTTGAGACCTTTTTAGACACCGCGAGGAAGGTACACATGCCTAAGAAAAAAGACAGTGCCATGTTGTCGATAAAGGCCGCTTGAATAAATAAATTAATATAGTGTTCCATTGCCATTATCCTCTCTTACGCTGCACAACATTGATCGCCCAAATCATCACGCCGATCAAAAAGAATGCGCTTGGTGGCAAGGTGAACATTTCATTGGCAAGATACCAACCACCGTTTTCGATAGTGGTAAATATCTCTTTGCCAAATAAGGTTCCGCGTCCTAGTAGCTCACGCACAAAGGCGACACTTAATAAAATCACCCCGTAGCCCATGGCATTACCTAGCGCATCAACAAATGCCAAATGCGGTGGGTATTTCATCGCAAAGGCTTCTGCGCGGCCCATGATGATACAGTTGGTAATAATCAAACTGACAAATACAGATAACTGCTTTGAAAGCTCATAAGCCACGTCCTGCAACACCATATCAACGATAATTACCAAAGAGGCAATCACCGTCATTTGCGCAATAATACGCACGCTGCTAGGGATAAAATTGCGAATGCTCGAAATGATCACATTGGAGCACACTAAAACAAAGGTCACCGCCAGTGTCATTACCAATGCGGTTTGCATTGAATTACTCACAGCCAGTGCAGAGCAGACCCCTAGCACTTGCATCGCCACTGGGTTATTGGCAAAAATCGGTGAGGTCAGAATTTGTTTAGTTGAGATAGTCGTACTCATTATTTCGCCTCCGTAGTGGCAAACTGGTTAAGAAAGGTTTGATAACCTTCTACACCAAACCAAAATTCAACCGCACGTTGAATGCCCATGCCCGTTCGGGTTGCGCCACTAACGCCATCAACACCGTGAATATCGCCAGCTTTAGCACCGCCTTTGATAACCTTGATGGAAATTTTGCCTTTATCATCAAATAGCTGCTTACCTTTCCATAAGTCAGTCCACTGGGGATCTGTTACAAAATCAGCAATACCAGGGGTTTCACCGTGTTCGTAGAAAATAATATTCTCAACGGTATTTAAATCAGGCTTAAGGGCTAAATAACCATAAATCATCGACCACAGTCCTTTACCATAAATGGGCATCACCACACTGGATAATTGACCATTAGCGTCAAAGACTTCAAATACGCGGATATTATCCGCACGGCTTTTAATTTTGGCGGTATCTTTTTTAGGTTTTGATGATGTATCTGGGTTTATCGCTGCCATACGCTCATCAAAATCAAGTAGATTGTCATGATCAACAAACTCACCCGACTCTAGATTGACCATTTTAGGGCTTACTCTTTGTTCAAATAATTCCCTAAAATCGCCGCTGCTGATATCAATATTGGCGGCCCGTAATACAAACTGCTGCACTTCATCACGCTTTTTAACCAGCTTACGTTCTTTTAAAATTTCAGCGGTACCGGTGATCATAAACGAACAGACCAAACTCAGGCTGATGATAAAAATCATCGTGCCAGCTATGCTATCTTTCTTAAAGGCCATGGCGTTTTAGTCTCCGTTTAATGTTGGCACGAGCCACCAGATAATCGAATAATGGCGCCCATAGATTTGCGAACAATATCGCCAACATGATCCCTTCAGGCAACTTCACATTCAACACTCGAATGAGTATGGTCATAAAGCCAATTAACGCGCCATAGGCGTATCGACCACTGCGGGTATATGAGGCGGTCACAGGATCGGTTGCCATAAACATCATCCCCAGTGCAAAACCACCGGTAACTAAATGCCATGTCCACGGCATAGAAGCCATAGAGCTTTTCGCAGGTCCAACTAAGTTAAACAATATTGCTGTAGCGATCATGCCGAACATAACCCCTGCAACCACTCGCCAATCTGCCACTCGAGTTAGCAGCAATACTCCGCCGCCAATCAAAATAGCTAAGGTGCTGGTTTCACCAATAGAGCCTGGAGTGAAGCCTAAAAATGCATCCATCCATGCAGGATCTGATAAGGCGCTAATCCAGCTAACATCGGCAAACATATTCGCGCGACTGGCTGCAGCTTGGGTTAAGGTGGTGGCACCTGAAAAACCATCAGCAGCAACAAATTGGCTTAAGGCTGCGACTTCTGTGGGGTAGGCAAAATAGATAAAGGCATAACCGGCTAACGCTGGGTTTAAAAAGTTATAACCCATGCCGCCAAACATTTCTTTGGCTACGATAACCCCAAAGGTCACTCCTACAGCAATAATCCATAAGGGTGTCGATACCGGCACTATGATAGAAAACAGTAATGCTGTAATAAAGAAGCCTTCATGTAATTCTTGGCGCCGCACTTTGGCAAAAACCACTTCCCACACTAAACAGACAAACAAGGTCATTAGGTAAATTGGCACATAATAACTCGCACCATAAGCCATTAAGCTGACAAAACCTGATTGTTCGGTTAACTGGCCAAACAGCATTGAAAACAAGCCAGCCTGCCAAGCCTCAGGTTGAGTTGCCCCAGCCATGATGGCAATTTGCGCTTGTAAGCCTAGGTTGTACATCCCAAAAAATATGGCGGGCAGTAAACACATACCCACAATATGCATGGTACGTTTTACATCAATGGCATCACGAACATGCACTTTACCTTTGGTACTGCGGCCACGAGCAATCCACAAGGATCGCAAGTAACTTTTCATCGAGTCGCCATGAGCATAATAGCGATCTTGATGATCCGGTTTCTTTTGTTGCTGACTCATTAACCTTCCCTCTCGATGATATCTAGGCAAGCACGTAACTCTTTACCAAAGTCATACTTTCCGGGACAAACAAAGGTACAAAGTGCTAAATCTTCTTCGTCTAATTCTAAAGCGCCTAATAGCTGTGCTTCATCGGTATCTCGCACCACCAGATCTCTCACCAACAAGGTCGGTAAAATATCCAAAGGCATAACGCGGGCAAGCTGACCAAAAGCCATCATCGCACGAGGAGAGCCACCTGCATGGGTGGTAAAATCAAACAGTTTTTTAGTACGGCTAAAACCTGACATCATGATACCTGTCAGTGAGAACTTTTCTTTATTACGGCGCACCCAAGGTAATAACTCGTGACGGGCGTTTTCAGTTAGTACACAAACTTGATTATGATAACGACCTAAATAGTTATAAACCCCAACTGCGGTATGGCCACAAAGTACGGAGCCCGATACCACCCGTGAGTGAATATCTTCAATTTCATTTTCGACTAGCTCACCCAAGTCTGCCCCTAATTGGGTCCGCAGTAACCTTGGTTTTAACACATTGGGTCCAGCAAATGACACCACTCGCTCATTAAATAGCTCACCGGTTTGAAACAGCTTGCCAACGGCAATCACATCTTGATAGCCAATATGCCAAACTACCCGCTCAACACTTACTGGATGCAGCAGATGGATATGAGTACCCACCAGCCCAGCGGGATGAACGCCGCCAAATTGATATGACTCAACTTGAGCTAAATCATGGCCGGGTAACGCCTCACCTTGATCATGACACAGCATCACTTTACCATCGGTTAACCGGGTTAGTGCCTGCATTCCCACAGCAAATGCTTGTGGCTGCTCAGCGATAATCACGCGAGGATCGGCCGCTAACGGATTACTGTCCATGGCGGTCACAAAGATTGCCGATGGCCTAGTATCTAACGCGGGAATTTTTGAGAAAGGGCGGGTTCTTAATGCCGTCCATAACCCACTGTTAACCAGATTGGTTTGCACCGCTTCGCGGGATAATGCCAAAACATCATCGCTAGTAGCAAAACTCACGGCTTCATCGCCTTCGCAACGGATCACCACTGATAATAGCACCCGTTTTTCGCCCCTGTTTATGGCAATCACTTCGCCACTCGCAGGGGCAGTAAAGGTCACTCCGGCAATCTTTTTATCTTGAAAAAGCGCTTGGCCTTTTTTAACGATATCACCTTCTTCAACCAACATAGTCGGCTTTAAACCAACATACTCTTCGCCTAATATGGCAACTCTGGTTGGCTTTGCTGTGACGTCGATTATTTGTTGCGGCTCACCCGCGATAGGCACATCGAGGCCCCGTTTAATTGTTATAACCTGATTTGAGGATCCAGCCATTACTTGTAACCTTTAAAATTCAGATACCACATAATAAATAGATTTGTGACCTAAATCCGCTATTAAGGTCACACCTTTTAAATAAATTGTGAAATAAATGTACTAATAACACCTAAATTCGACCAAAAATTTGAACCAAGACCGATATTCAATTTCAAAACAGGAACTAAAGCACAAAAAACAGCATCTAAAACGCTACCCAATGCTGAACTACCCCATGTATCACAATTTAACATAGACACAGTTCACATTAATCTCAATAAAAGCTGTATAAGAATTACAGAAATCAAAATTTGCTAGGTAAGCACTGAGATAATAATTAAGTTTGAAGCAATAAGAATGACAAATATGGGATAAGTATGAAATGAACATGTTAATGGCAAGCCTGAGCAGCTAAAAACAAAAAATGGCCAAGACTGTCGTCTTCGCCATTTAAATTCATGCGGTCAAAATTATCGGTAAATATAGCTTAAGATCAAATCCGCTAAATACTCACTTGAGACTGAATTGGTGCAGCTGAGTACTCTTGAGGATTAAACCAATTGAGGCTGTCTGCCAATGACACCACCTCACCGATAATCATCAATGCTGGCATTTGCAAAGCAGGATCTGCAGCCAGCTGCGATAACTCACTTAACTTACCGATAAAGCGCTGTTGAGATGCGGTCGTCGCCTTAGAAACAATAGCCACAGGCGTATCACCATCACGGCCACTACTCATTAATCCATCACGGATAATCTCTGCGTTCAAAATGCCCATATAAACCACTAAGGTATTATTTGGATTTGCATAACCTTGCCAGTCCATCGGCCGACTTTGTAATTGGCAATGACCAGTAATAAACGTCACTCCTTGAGCAAAATCTCGGTGGGTTAATGGAATGCCAGCATAAGCAGCTGTGCCACTAGCAGCAGTAATACCGGGGACAACCTCAAAAGCAACCCCTGTTTCTGCTAAGGTTTGCAGCTCCTCACCGCCACGACCAAAAATAAACGGATCACCACCTTTAAGGCGTACCACGTTTTTGCGAGTGTAAGCTTTTGTCACCAGTAACTGATTTATTTCATCTTGCCCAGCACTATGCTTGCCAGCACGTTTACCCACAGCAATTTTTTCAGCGCTTTGTGGGATTAAATCTAAGATGTCTTGGCTAACGAGGGCATCGTACAGGACAGCATCGGCTTGCTTTAACACCCGATAAGCTTTGAGGGTGAGCAGCTCAACATCTCCAGGCCCTGCACCGACTATCCAGACTTTCCCTTTGGCCCCTTGACCCGGTATCGAAACCAATTCCATTTTTCAAAACCCCACAATGTTTACTTAGCATCAAATATAGCCCTTTATATATTCCATATATAATAGATAATACTTAGCTTTTATTCCATTTAGTTATATGAGACCTATTAAGTGGCATTTAAAAACCTTGGTAAACTAGCTGCACAGTTACCATACAAAGCCCAAGCTCAAATCATCAGTACTTTTCATTTTTAACCATAGTGTTAGTCTAGAAAAATATAATTAAAGGGAGCTTTTAATGAAACCAACATGGATCCGATTATGGTTTAGCGCAGCCATTGGTTTAGGAGTAAGCCAAGTGGCTTTAGCTGAAGACTCACTCGTTGATGAAAGAGTAAAAGACGAGCTTAAAACTTCAGAGGAGCGCTTTGTCATTACCCCCCATAAAGTTAATTACATTTTGCCATACACCTATAATGACAACCCTAACACTGACCCATATACAAACTTTACAACCAATGACGACAATGAAGAAGTCATCGATAACGCTGAGGCTAAGTTTCAGATAAGCTTTAAATTCCCGCTGTGGTATAACGTTTTTGGCGACAATGGCCACCTCTATTTCGCCTATACCAACCAGTCTTACTGGCAAGTCTATAATAAAGAAATTTCCTCCCCTTTTAGAGAAACTAATCATGAACCGGAAATGTTCATGCTATTCAATAATGACTGGCAAGTGGCAGGGTTAACAAATTCGTTTTGGGGTGTAGGGGCTGTGCATCAATCTAATGGTCAATCTGGTTCACTTTCACGCAGTTGGAATCGAATTTACGGCACCATGGTATTTGATAGAGGCCCTTTTGCATTAGGTCTAAAGGCGTGGTGGCGGATCCCTGAAGATGAAAAAGCAACACCCAGCTCGCCTGAGGGTGATGACAACCCCGATATTGAAGACTATATGGGCAACTTTGAGTTAACAGCCGTCTATGGCCTTGATGAGCATATGTTTACCTTAATGGGGCGCAATAATTTACAACACCCAAATAAAGGCTCCATTGAGTTTACTTGGAGCTATCCGATATTAGGCAATTTACGCTTATATACCCAGTACTTTAATGGCTATGGCGAAAGTATGATTGACTATAATCATCATAATCAGCGCATTGGGATCGGGGTTTCGATTGGTGATATTCTTTAAAATAGGCCATCACAAACAATAAAAACAACCATAAAAACAACAATAAAAAAGGTGAAGCTGCAGTTATATACAGTTCACCTTTTTTGTTATCAATACCCGACTAGCTTGTTAGCAACTTAGTAAGCTTTACTATCACCGCGAGTAGAGATTGAAATACCTTTATCGGTAATATCCAAGTTTACCTGCATGCGCATGTCATAATCTTTGAGCATTTCTAGTTCTTCTGGCACTTGCTCACCGCTTTCTTCAATGAGTGAAAATACCGGTTTCAGCACTTTTTGATAATCAATCGACATATTCGCTAAGCCATTAGCGACCAGCGGTTCTTTAGCCAGCTTATTAGCTAAATCCTCACCTTTATCACCACTATAAATCACAATGTGCTGATCTTTAATAGCCATTTGAGCGCTTACCCCCATTGAAGGTGGCAGCATTAGCAATGAAGACACATCGATGGGATCACCATTAGTCTCCAGTTGAACTTGGGCTAACTGAGGCACAAATGGCTTAATCATGTTTAATAGCATTTCTGGGTTTTCAGCCGATAAGCTAATCAGTGCATCTAGGTGCTTAAAGCCAGGCTCACCATTTTCGTCAGTTAACGAAAAGTCGACTATGGTGGCACTCATGCCCTTAACCCCATTGGCCATGCCTGTCATCATGCCAAGCATTGCCGGATTTTGGCCGCTGATTTCATATTGCATTTGCGCTAGTGCTTCACACTGATAACTGGGCGTTTGTAAATCTTGCCAAATTTCAGTTAATGCTGGTGCTAATTGCGCCGCATCAAGCCCCAGTGCTATGGACATGGCATTGTCAGTTAGGCTATTAGTGAAACTAGGAATAAAACCACGCATTTTATTAAATGCACCTAATATCACTTGGTTGTTAGATTCAACCACCATTTGGGCATCAAACTGCGCTTGTTTACGGCTAACATTAAATGCTTTTAAGCCCATAACCGTGCGCGGCCAATTTGCAGCGATAGCATCAAGCTCTGTTTGACACTCAGCCGTTTTAAACTCTGCAAAAGGATCACTGCCAGTGCCATCTAACTCGCCTAATTTAGATAACTGTTTAGCCAGCATATTGCCATCAGTTGAGGTTAATCCTTTCACTAATTCCACATGGTTTATAAAGCTTATACTGTCGTTTAAAAAACCATGAGTCTTAATGATATCTTCAACAATGCCACTGTCACTAATTGGATTATCAACTTTGGATAATCCCAGCGCCGTTGCTAATAATTCTGGTTTATTGAAGGAGGTATTTAAGGTTACTGTTAACCAGCCATCTTGCTGGGCAACAACTAAATCAATCGATTCATCGTCATCAATAAGTGAATAAGCACGATACTCAAGGCCTTCAATGGTTGCCGTGGTGTGGGCTAAACCGCTTTCTTCTGACGCTTTGTCCAATACTTTCCAAATAGCCTGTTCATCAGTGACTTGCACCTTAAAAACAGGCAACGCCCCTAGCGTGTAGGTATATGACTCAATCTTGGCAGGCAAACCAAAGGTTGTTAAAAACAGTTCAGGGTCTTCAAGGCTAGTTAAATAACTTTTATATAAACTGACAAAAAATCCCTCTTGGGCACTTGAATATGGGCCAGCCAGCTCAATTTGCTCTAGTTGGGCAGCACCGTTTTGCCCCATAGGCATTGAATACAAATAATCTTCTAACGGAAACGGGGTGAGTTGTCCTGAAAAAAGTAAGGTATCTGCTGGGATATACGCGAGCATGTCGTTATCAGTTGTGGTGACACCATCGTTGTTCGATAGCATGTATGCGCCTGCACCAGCAGCGGCAATGGCAACTGCGATAGCCAGTTTTTTCATTTATTTGTGCTCCATAATTCACATGTAAGTAATAACAAGTCACTCTTCCTTGAGAGTAAATGCTTAGTTAATGCCGATAACTCAATTTGATCAAGCATAGCGATAACTTAGCACACTTTTAATTTGCAAATAAAATAATGCCTCGATAAAAGTGGCTTGGGGTTTGATAAGCAATAACCGAGTTAAGCAATTGTTTATAAGGTTTAAAAGTCTAATAAAAGGTTAAGCAGGTGCCAAAAAGATAGGATAAATAAACCATGAAGATAGCGATATCGATGAAAGGTTGGTTTCTCGGCTAGCCAATGATGGCTAACCGAGACAACCAAAAGATTATGCTTACGCTAGCAAGCCAATCACTACACACTCGTTTTACGAGCGAGGCTTTGGAGGTACGTGGCGTGCAAAAACATGCCTAAAGTGTCGACAAAACCATCTACGGGAACTTCTAAATTTAGACTATAGAATTAACAAATGCCTAATTGTTTTTGGCTAAATATCACGATATAAAGCAACAGAGGTAAATATCAGTCATTGGTTTTAATACTTTGGTCGAAAGCAATGTTAGCTATTAATAATAAGCGCTCGCATTAGCAGTAAATATTAACCTTAGCGACCCATATATTGCGTTCAACATCCCTATTGACACTTTTATTGAATCCCAAAAATATTAAACTCAAAAAAATATCAGCCTCATTGGACTGATATTTTTTATAACCAAATGACTAACCTGCAATTGGCTAAATTTCGTAATGTAATCCACATTCACGCTTCAAGCCATTAAAACGGGTTTCTTCTTCGCTCATGCCAAGCTCAAGCGGCTTGCTTGAGTGAGTATCACCCACAGACACGTACCCTTGCTCCCAAAGTGGATGATAAGGTAATTGATGCTCAGTGAGGTATTCATGGACATCTTTGTTACTCCAATCAATGATGGGCAGTAGCTTATATTTATCACCATGAATAGCTAAAATGGGCAGCGCTTCACGGCTACTGGCTTGCGAGCGACGTAGCCCGGCAAACCAAGTGCCGACATTTAGCTCAGCCAAAGCACGTTGCATAGGCTCCACTTTATTGATGCGATTATACTTTTCTAAGCCTTCGAGATCTTGCTCCCAAAGCTTACCGTAACGTGCTTCTTGCCATGCAGATGACTGCTGGGCGCGAAATACTTGTAGATTTAAATCTAGTCTTTGGGTTAACTCATCAATAAATTGATAGGTTTCAGCAAACAAGTATCCTGTATCCGTCAATATCACCGGAATATCTGTCTGCGCTTGGCTTACCATATGCAACATAACCGCAGCTTGAATACCAAAACTTGACGATAAAGCATGTTCGCCAGGCAAAAAAGCTAATCCCCAAGTGACTCGCTCTTGCGCGGTTAAATCGGCTAAAAAGCGATTCACTTTTTCTAGCACTATTTTTTGCTCAGACTTGGGAGCTGATAATAGTGCTTGCAACTCATTGTGATTAATCATCGTAATGACCTCTGTTGCTAACCCGTTAGCCATGAAAATCTACAGCGGCATCGTTCACGGCTTTAATTATGCCAAAGCGAACTGTAAAGTTACCGAAGGTTTCACCTGCATCACGCTCAAGTACATACAAGCCGAATAATCTGTCTAACTCAGTTAAAATTTCAGCTTCTTGAATATTCTCTTTGTACATTTTATTAAGGCGTGTGCCTTCAAAGCTTGCACCTAAATACAAGTTATAACGTCCCGGCGCTTTACCTACTAAACCAATTTCGGCTGCGAACGGTCTCGCACAGCCATTAGGGCAACCTGTCATTCTCACCACAATGGCTTGCTCGCTAATACCATGCTTAGCTTGCAGCGCATCAATATGGTCAATAAACTCTGGGAAATATCGCTCCGCTTCGGCCATGGCTAATGGACAGGTAGGCAGCGCCACGCAGGCAATTGAATGGCCGCGGGTTTGACTGATAACCTTGCCAAAAAAGCCATGCTTACGGGCTAAATCTTCAATCGCAGCTTTATCTTCTTCTGCAACCCCAGCAATAATCATGTTCTGGTTAGAGGTCATTCTAAAATCACCTTTATGGATTTTGGCGATTTCTCTTAAGCCTGTTTGCAGCGTCTGACCTGGCTCATCTTTAATACGACCACTTTCAATGAACAAGGTTAAATGCCAGTTGTTATCTAAGCCTTGAACCCAACCATAACGGTCGCCGCGATCGCCAATCACTACCTCACGTTTAGGTTCAAAACTCACCCCTGCACGCTTTTCAACTTCTGCTTTAAATTCTGCAACGCCATGATCGACAATGGTGTACTTCAAACGTGAACGCTTACGATTGACACGGTTACCCCAGTCACGCTGAACTGTCATAACAGCTTCAGCGAATTTAATCACATCGTCAGTTTTAATAAAGCCAAAATCATCCGCTAGACGTGGGAAGGTTTCCACTTCACCATGAGTTGAGCCCATACCGCCACCAGCAACTAAATTAAATCCGACTAACTCACCCGCTTCAGCGATGGCAATAAAACCTAAGTCATTGGTATAAACATCAACATCATTGTCTGGGGGTACTGCTACAGCCATTTTAAATTTACGTGGCAAGTAGGTTTTACCGTACACAGGTTCGTTAGTTTCAGTATCAAGCAGCTTTTCTTTATCTAACCAAATTTCAGCATAGGCGTGAGTATGAGGCAATAAATGATCTGACAACTCTTTAGCCACTGCATAAGCCTGTTGATGTAACTTAGATTCAACAGGGTTTGGGTTACACATTACGTTACGGTTAACGTCACCACAGGCCGCAATAGAATCTAACGCCGCTCTATCAAGGCCTTGGATCAGCGTTTTTAAATTACGCTTTGGAATGCCGTGATATTGAAAGGTTTGACGGGTGGTTAAACGAATACTGTTTGATGTCGTTAGCGTTGATGAGATTTTATCCACATCCAACCATTGCTCAGGACTACAAATACCACCTGGTACACGGGCTCGTAACATGAAACTGTATAAAGGCTCTAGTTTTTGTTCTTTACGCTCATTACGTAAATCACGATCGTCTTGCTGATAAAAGCCGTGGAATTTGATCAACTGCTGATCGCCATCACTAAACGAACCGGTAACTTGGGTGTCTAAGCCTTCTTTAATGGTGCCGCGCAGGTAATCACTGTCGGTTTTTAAATATTCATTTACTGCTAACTTTTGCTCACTCATCCTGTGGCCTCTATCGATGCTTTTATGACGCTGGTGATATCAAATCACCAGCGTGTATATTATTTCGTTATGCTTATTTCGAACTCATGCGGTATTCATTTAGTAAACGTCTTTTTGATAACGTTTCGCACTGCGCAACCCTTCAAGGTAATCCTCAGCGCCCTGCGCATCTAAACCACCATACTTAACTGCGACATCTAGTAAGGCTTGATGGACATCTTTTGCCATGCGCTCTGCATCGCCACAGATATAAAAATGCGCGCCATTTTGTAGCCATGCCCAAATCGCTTCACCTTGCTCTGCAATCCGGTGTTGCACATAAATTTTATGTTGTTGATCACGTGAGAAAGCCACATCGAGGCGCGATAAATCACCCGCTTTTAGGTACTGTTGCCACTCAACTTGGTATAAAAAGTCTTGCTCAAAATGCGGATTACCGAAAAATAACCAGCTATCGCTGTTAACGCCGTCTGCTGCACGTTGTTGCATGAAGGCTCTAAAAGGCGCCACACCAGTGCCAGGGCCAACCATAATAACTGGAGTGTCGCTATTTTCTGGCAAACGAAAATGCTTATTCGGTTCAACGTAAACCTTAACTTGCTGACCTTCTTCTGCAGATGCTAAGAAGTGCGAAGCGCCGCCAAAACGTGCTTGACCCGCACGCTCATCTTCAACCAGTGCCACGGTTAAATGCACTTCGTTTTCCACTTCCGCTTGGCTAGAGGCAATTGAATATAAACGCGGTGTTAATGGGCGTAATAAACTTACTAAGGTTGCGGCATCGATTTTTACTGGATACAAACTGATTAAATCAGCTAATTGATGACCTAATACAAACTGGCGAGTTTGCTCTTTATCTGCAGCAATCGCGCTAAGCTCTGCATTCCCCGCAAGCTCTGCCCATGCCGTCACAAGACCCGGGTAAAGTTGGGTTAGCTCTTTTTTATCTGTTAATGCTTGTTGTAGCGATAAGGTATTTTTACTGACCACAACTTCAGTTGACGGGTCTAATCCTAAACCGCTAATCACTTCAGTGACTAAAGCCTCGTTATTGGTAAACCAAATACCTAAGGCGTCACCCACTTGATAACTGATACCAGATTCGCCTAAATCGATTTCCACGTGGCGAACATCACGATCAGAATCACGACCAGTAAGCTTTTGACTTAATAACACTTCTGCTTCATAAGGATTTTGCTTGGTAAATTCGCTTTCACCCGCCGCTTTGGCGCTATCAATTGACACTACGCTGGCACTGCTAGTTTCAACTAATGGCTCAACCGCTGTTATTACCGACTCAAGCCATTGCTCTGAAGCTTCTTCGTAATCAACATCACACTCAACTAACGGCAATAACTCTGTTGCACCTAAAGCAGATAAGCGTTCGCTGAAGTCTTTACCGGTTTGACAATAAAACTCATAGCTTGAGTCACCCAAGGCCAAAATTGAAAAGTTAAGTTGATCTAACTTAGGCGCTCTTTTTGAAGCAAGGAACTTATGCAATTCAATGGCATCATCTGGCGCCTCACCCTCACCGTGGGTACTGACCACCGCAATCAAAATGGTTTCTTGCTTTAACTGACGCACATTGTAATCAGCCATCGAGCTTAAATTAACCGTAAAGCCTTTAGTCGATGCCTTTGCAGCTAACTCTTTAGCGATACCTTGACCATTACCCGTTTGACTACCAAATAAAATTGTCACAGTTTGCGCTGCACTAGCCTCTGGCGCACTTGCTGTTTGCCCTTGATTTGAAGATGCAGCCAAATAGCCACTAACCCAAGCTAATTGCACCGCAGATAATTCAGAAGTGAGCTGTTTTAGCTTGTCGACTTGTCCTTGAGACAATGGCGATGCGAATGAAGAAAGTTCTTTTAACAACATTGGAGAGCCCTATAACAGTTTAATATCATCAGATTACTCCGATTCTTTAAAACCAAAAAAGACTAAAAGTTGATTCTTTATTCCATTAAGGAATATGCAAAGCTGCATTTTTAAGCTACAAAAGTGTGGTCTAGTGCAAACTTTTGGGTCTGAACTCGGTAAAAATGTGATTTAGCGCATTATTTACTTGTTTCAAACCTAATAATTGCCAGAATGAAGCACCTAAAAAAATGTGCACCATAAAAAGGCACTTAGAAAAAATGAGTATTTAAAACAAAGTTGTATTAAATACTCACACGACCCGACCCTTCCCTATTTACACTAACTAAGAGGTTGTCCTTTTGAAATTAGGTCTACCGAAAGAGAGTCACCCAGGTGAGTTACGCGTTGCGTTAATCCCTGCCAATGTGACCGCATTATTAAAAAAACAGCTACAAGTGATCGTAGAATCAGGCGCTGGACAAAACGCAGGCTTTACCGACGACGATTATGTCAAGGTAGGCGCCACTATTGCTTCATCACGAGCAGCGCTACTGAATGAAGCTGACATCATTACCGTGGTGAACTGTAAGGGTGAGCAATTCGATGAAATTAAAGCGCTAATCAAGCCTCAGCAACTGCTGATTGGCATGATGGACCCGCTGATTAACCCGCAAAATGCCCAAGCAATTGCTGACACGGGTGCCAGCGCGATTGCCTTAGAACTTATTCCACGTATTACCCGTGCCCAAAGTATGGATGTGTTGTCATCAATGGCAACGATTTCAGGCTATAAAGCTGTGTTACTCGCCGCCCATAAAGCGCCGCGTTTATTCCCAATGATGATGACAGCTGCTGGGACATTAAAACCCACTCGCGCCTTTATTATGGGTGTGGGTGTTGCGGGACTTCAGGCCTGCGCCACAGCTAAGCGTCTTGGCGCCGTTGTCGAAGCCTATGATATTCGCCCTGCGGCGCGCGAGCAGATTATTTCTGTTGGTGCAAAACCGGTTGAGCTTGATATTGAAGCCGAAAACACTGAAACCAAAGGCGGTTATGCCACCGAGCAAAGTGATGACTTTTTAAAGCGTCAACAACAAGCGATGGCGAATGTGTTAGCACAACAAGATATTGTGATTACCACTGCAGCCATTCCAGGCCGTAAAGCCCCTGTGCTTATCACTAAAGAAATGGTTGATGGCATGAAAAACGGCACCATCATTGTTGATTTAGCGGCTGAATCAGGTGGTAACTGTGAATTAACCCGCGTTGATGAAGTTATTATGCACAACGGCGTGATGATCTTAGGGCCATCTAACGTACCTAGCACTGCAGCGAATCATGCCAGCCAAATGTATGGTAAAAATGTCGAGAACTTACTGAACTTAATCGTCAGTAAAGAGGGTGAACTGGTTCTTGATTTTGAAGACGAAATCGTCAGAGACACTGTTGTTGCCCATGGCAAAGAAGTCACCAGTGCTCGCCTAAGAGATTTATTGGGTCTTGCGCCTTTAGCAACGCCTGAAGCTGACACCAGTGTAGAGGAAAAAGCATAATGGATATGACCTTACTATTATTACTGACGCTTTTTGTCGTCGCAGTATTTTTAGGTGTTGAGCTGATCACTAAAGTGCCACCGACACTGCACACGCCATTAATGTCTGGTTCGAATGCTATTTCAGGTATTTCACTGGTAGGCGCCCTACTGTCAGCAGGTTCTGGCGGTGGCATGATAGTGAATGTACTTGGCTTTATCGCCGTAGTGCTGGCTACCATCAATGTGGTCGGTGGTTACATGGTCACCAACCGTATGCTAGCTATGTTCAAGAGGAAATAGACTCAATGACAACAATTATTTATTTGGCTTACCTTGTTGCCGCAGTCCTGTTTATTCTTGGTATTAAAGGACTGACAAAACCTAAAACAGCGGTTCGTGGCAACCAATTATCAGCCATGGGTATGTTTATTGCTGTGGTGGTAACCCTATTTGACCAAAGCATTCTTAGCTATGAGTGGATCATTGCCGGCGTACTATTAGGTGGCACCATTGGTGCAGTGATGGCGACTAAAATTAAAGTCACCGACATGCCGCAAATGGTTGCACTGTTGAATGGTTTTGGTGGTGGTGCTTCACTGGCCATTGCTGCGGCAAGTTTCCTTGACCCGACTGCAGCTACTAGCATGGTGGCGTTAATTTCTATCGGAGCGACCATTATTATTGGTGCAGTTACCCTTTCAGGTTCATTTGTGGCTTTTGCTAAGCTGCAAGAGCTTATTTCAGGTAATCCAATCAAAGTCCCAGGTAATAAAATCCTTAACGCGCTGCTGCTGATCACTGCGTTTGGCTTAGCCATTGCGCTAGTCATTAACCCTGCTAACGTCAGCTTAATGTATGCTTTAGTGGCTGTGGCAGTGGTCTTGGGTGTGTTATTAGTGGTGCCAATTGGCGGCGCTGATATGCCGGTTGTTATTGCACTACTGAACTCCTATTCTGGTATCGCCGCGGCAACGACTGGTTTCATTACAGGTAATACGGTATTGATTATCTCAGGTTCACTGGTTGGTGCATCAGGAATTATCCTCACACAAATCATGTGTAAAGCCATGAACCGTTCATTATTTAACGTCTTATTCGGTGTGATGGCTGAAGGCGGCGAGAAAGTCGATGCAGATGAAATTTACGCAGGTAAAGTAAAATCAACTTCGCCAGATGAAATTGCCATGATGCTAGAAACCGCTGAACGTGTGGTTATTGTCCCAGGTTACGGTTTAGCCATGGCGCAAGCACAGCATGCAGTACGTGAGCTCGCTAACGTTTTACAAGAGCGTGGAGTCGATGTGAAGTACGCGATTCACCCTGTTGCTGGCCGTATGCCTGGCCACATGAACGTGCTACTTGCAGAAGCTGAAGTGCCTTATGAACAGTTAGTTGAAATGGATGAGATTAATCCACAATTTGCGCAAACGGATGTGGCGATTGTCATTGGTGCCAATGATGTCACCAACCCAATGGCACGTGAAGATAAAGGTAGCCCCATCTATGGTATGCCAATTCTAAACGTCGATAAAGCCCGCACCGTGGTGGTAATTAAGCGTTCATTAAGCCCAGGGTTTGCAGGTTTACCTAACCCATTATTTGCCATGGATAATGCACTTATGTTATTCGGTGATGGTAAAAAAGGCATTGTTGAGCTGACGCAAAGCTTAAAAGAAGCTGATTAATTTTCAACATGTTAGATATACCCCCTAAAAAGGCCGCTTAGCGGCCTTTTTATTAATAAGCGCTTCATTTCTATCATTGGGAGAATAAGTTATCAATAATCATACATTCTCATTCTTGACGAATTTATGAGTAAAATGTACAAAGGATATACCGATTGCTTTTCAAGCTTTAGCTCGTTTTAACACAAGGATGATTTTCTCAGATGGACCCATTGGCTTCACAAATTCAACAGCTCACAGCTCAGTTAAATCAACTCACCCAAGAGAATGATTTACTTAAGCAGAAACTAAAGCTGTGTGAAGAGAAGCTCTCAGCAACACTCGATGGCACAGGCTTGTGTCTGTGGGAGCAACATATCCCTTCTGGCGATCTGACCATTTTCAATCAAGAATGGGGCGCATTGCTGGGTTATACCCTCGAAGAGCGAGCGGCAAATATTTCTAGCTGGAAAAGCCATTTACATCCTGAAGATAAAGACTGGGTCATCAAAGCTTTTGAAGATCACCTCACAGGTAAAGAAGAGGTTTATCGCGCCGTTCATCGAATGATCCATAAAAATGGCACCACCAGCTGGGTTTCAGATCGGGGCCGTATCGTGGAATACACCTCAGATGGACACCCCTTAAGGATCATGGGCACCCATATCGATATTACCCAAGAAAAACGCTATGAACTCGACTTAGCCCGCCTTGCCCACCAAGACCCTCTCACTCACTTACTAAACCGCGCAGCTATTGAAAAAGCTTACTTGCAGATGCAGCAAGAGAAAGACTTTAACTCAGGTAGTTTATTATTTATCGATGTTGATAATTTTAAAGGCGTTAACGACAAATATGGTCATCATTTTGGTGATTTAGTCCTAGTCGAAATCAGTAATACTCTTAATCATTATTGCCAAACCTTAATCTCAAATAATAACGTCAGCATCGCTAGGCTCGGTGGTGATGAATTTGTGATTATTACCTCAACTGCTGATTTCGCGACTATCAGCCTGCTGGCCCAGCAATTAATCAAGCACTTTACCCGATTACAAACAATCGAAGAAAAATCAGTATCACTAGGGTTAAGCATTGGTATTAGAGGCTTTGATCAGCAAGACTCATTTACCCAAGTTTGTAAGCAAGCGGATAATGCCATGTACGGCATAAAACAATCGGGTAAACATAATTATTCATTTTCCCAGCCATGTTTAGAGCCAAAAGTTCAGCACATTGGCTAGGGGTTGTTGATGTGTCGAGATCAATGTGGAACACCAAAGTTCAGCTGCCGCTAAAGTTAAAAAATTGCTACAACAGCGACGATTTTCATTTTTGACAATATCTACATGCTATAATCCTGAAAATAAAAATTAGCGCTTACTTAGCTTTTTTACAGCCTCTTATCCTGCTAGGTATGAACAATTATTCTAATAATGATTAACGGTAAGCCCTCTATGCCTAAAACGTCCTCTTTACTTACCGCATTTGTTTACTTAAGCACATGCTCTTTTTCTGTCATCGCTGACAATGACCAAACCAAAACGGTTAATCCACCAAGCAAAGCAGATACTCACACTGCTCCAGAGGTTGAATACTTCCCGTCAACTTGGGGAGTTGGCATCGGCGTGCGTAAAGCTGATATTCCTTATGCCACTGAAAATGATGATGTCTATGACGTCATGCCATTAATTGAATTTGAAAATGACTACTTTTACCTAAACGGCTTAGAAGGCGGGGTTCATTTATGGAAAAATGATGAACATCAAGTCAATATATACAGTCGTTTTCGGTTCGTTGACATCCCTAAAGAATATCAAAATCAAACCCAATCTGACGCCTTTGATTTTGGTTTTCAATACCGCTTTCAAAAAGACGGCCTAGAAGCTGATGTTGCCATCATGAGTGATGGTAACAAGCGCATGTATGGTTACACTCGTACTCAATACCACTGGCAAGGCGGTGATTGGCAATTAAATCCTTATGCCCAATTCCAATGGAAAAGCAACGATTTCAATGAACATTACTATGGCTTAGAGCTAGCCGATCCCGGTGCTGGATTGGCTTTTTCAGCAGGGGTTAATGCTCGCTATCACCTTGCCAGTAATTTATACCTATTGGGTAACTTTGGGGTAACCCGCCTTGAAGATGATATTTATCACTTGCCCACCATTGAAAATCAATATCAATTTGACTCCTTCTTAGGCTTTGGATTTTTCCCTGATAATAAAAGGCCCAATACCAATCCAGTCCCTAAAGAAAGTGGCGAATTTTTAAGAGTCGCACACGGCTGGGCAACGCCTTCAAACTTGAATGACATTTTAACCGGGAATGCCAAAGGCGATCGTTACAACAATCAAATGACCTCCCTTTTCTATGGTATCCCACTCAGTAATAGCTTATTCAACTTACCCATTGATTTATACTTAACAACAGGTGCTGTTTGGCATCATGACTCTGAAGTACAAGATAACTTAGCTGAAGGTGTACTTGCAGTTAAAGCCTTTTACACCATAGATTTAGGCTGGCGTTTTCGGATAGGGGTTGCTGAAGGGTTATCTTATGTCTCTGATGTCACCTACATTGAAGGTAGCGAACTTGACGAAAAAGATTATCGACCCTCAAAACTATTAAATTACTTAGACTTTTCATTTGATGTTAACTTGGGAGATGTGTTCAACCACGCCCCAATGAAAAACGCATGGCTAGGTTATAGTATTCATCATAGATCAGGGATTTTTGAAACCAGCTCAGCTTTTGGCCGCATCAAAGGTGGCAGCAATTACAACTCGGTTTATCTGCAGTGGCATTTTTAACTTAAAAACATTGCCATAAAAAACAGATTGTTAGTACATAAAAAAGCGACTTAATTAGTCGCTTTTTTATAACGTTTAAGCTCGAGGTTACAGTACTAATCAGAGTTATAACTTATTGTGCCCAGCCTCTTTGTTGACTAATTGCGCCGCCTCAGAGAATTGCTCAACCAACCACTTATGGGCCTTATCCTCGCCCATTAACATGACTAATGTCGGGGAAATAACCTCAATAAGTCGTTGTTGTCGCCAAAATATATATTTAGGTAGCGCCAGCGTTGCACCTCGGCCAAATGTGCGTTGCACTAGGCTGGAGATTTCAGCAATTTCAGTGTCATCAAATAGCGCTAGCTGCGGAAATATTGTGGCAATAAACTCACTGTAGTGGTCAAAGCCTTGTATGTCTTTAAATTGATATTGGCTCAATAACCAGTGTAACTGCGGTGAGCTCCAATGGCTCATATTATGTCTATTGTTAATCAAATCCATATTACGGCGATGAAACTGCTGCCAAGCTAAATTCAAATCGGGGTGCGTTTGGGCAATACGCCACACTAAATACATGTCCGCCAACCATTCATGCTGATAGGCAGAAAGGGGACTGGGAAGTACATCGCCGACCAAGGCAATATTCTCTAAATGCCCCACCTCATGCCATAGAGTTAATTTAAATTGTTCTAACAGCGCTAACTGATAGGTATGCCCATTGATTGAGGTTATCGTTTGGGTAAGGGGCTGCTTAGCGCTGACAATAATAATGCCGGCGATATCATGGTGATTAACCGCTAACACCATTGCGGTTTTACCCCCTAAATGAGAGCTGATTTGCGTGTCTTTCGGTAATTGGCTCACGACTTCAATAGGTAACGCATTCAAGCAACTCGGGTAACGACTTTCATCGCACACAATTGCCTGCTTGTTACTAATAGGCATCCAACTAAATGAGCTTGAATAATAGGGGGAGATGGTGGGGGCGAGTGCGGTTTTTATCTGAAAAGGCAAGTGAGTATCAGCCAGCAATGACTGACTGATCACTAGGGTACTGATTAGAAATGCTCTCTTTAAAACGGCACTGTCTAAAATAGCACGGATTAAAATAGCACGGATTAAAACGGCACTCTTTAAAACAGCACTGGCCATTAAGTACAGTGCCCGCCTATTCACTACTTGTTAGCCATGATATTTTCAATAATAGCCGTAGTAGAGACGCCGTCTTCAAACCCAAGAATTTCGACACTACCACCAGCAGCCATCACCTCTTTACCACCGGCCACTTGTTCGACTTTATAGTCCCCGCCTTTTACCAACAAATCCGGTAATAAGCGGCTAATGACGCGCTGCGGAGTATCTTCACTGAAAGGAATAACCCAATCAACTGACGCTAATCCCGCTAAAACAGCCATACGGCGATCAACTTGATTCACTGGGCGACCATCACCTTTTAAACGCTTCACTGAAGCATCATCATTAACGGCAACAATTAAACGATGGCCCAATTCTTTTGCTTGCTGCAGATAGCTTACGTGGCCTGCATGTAAAATATCAAAACAGCCATTGGTCATGACTACCTTTTCGCCGCGAAGACGCGCTTGCTCAATGGCGTAAGCTAATTGATCTTCAGTCACCACGCCAAAGCCTGACTCGCCTTGATTTAAAGCTAAGGCCCCAATGAGTTCAATTCGGGTTACTGTTGCGGTACCTAACTTAGCCACCACCACGCCTGCAGCAATATTAGCGATAGAACAAGCCTGTGCTAACGAGCTACCCGCTGCCAGCGAACTTGCTAATGCTGAAATAACCGTATCTCCAGCACCTGTCACGTCATAGACTTCACGGGCAACTGTTGGGATATGCAGTTCAGCATCATCATGACTAATCAGCGTCATGCCTTTTTCAGAGCGGGTCACCAAAATAGCAGTAAAATCGTTATCTTTAATCAGCTTTTTGGCTTTTTCGATTAAGTCAGCTTCACTGGTTACTGGGCCCACAACCGCTTCAAACTCGCTCATATTAGGGGTGATTAACGTCGCACCGCGATAGCGTGAAAAATCACTGCCTTTAGGATCTACCAGCACCTTTACGCCTTTAGCGCGGGCTTTAGCAATAAAGTCGATTGGCGAGTCAATCGCACCTTTGGCATAGTCAGATAACACCAATACATCGACGTTATCTAACAGCGCTTCACTGCTATTTAATAAACTTTCGCTATCAGCTTTAGGGTATTTTTCTTCAAAATCTAAGCGGATAAGTTGTTGATTGCGAGAAAACACTCTTAATTTGGTAATCGTTGGTTTATCAGCAACGGTTAACCAGCGAGGTTCAACCCCTTGGGCTTGAACACCAAGGGTTAACGCTTTAGCATTTTCGTCATTACCGACAATACCAGCAAGCTCAACTTGACCGCCAAGGGCAGCAATATTTAATGCCACGTTAGCAGCGCCGCCGGGACGGTCTTCTATTTGATTGATGTTAACTACAGGTACTGGCGCTTCTGGTGAGATTCGACCAGTAGGGCCAACCCAATTACGGTCAAGCATGACATCGCCGACCACTAAAACACGGGCTTTTTCGAATGCAGGAAGAGATACCTTCATAGTAAACTTATTCTTTTGCTGATATTAAACCGTGATTGTACCTAATTTTGCTCTAAAATTAAGTTAGAATAGCAACTAATTTTGATTTTTGGATGAGTTCCTCGTGGTAGATAAAGCACAATTTTCCTCGCATTTATTGCACCCAAAGCATTGGCCATTATGGTTTGGTGTTGCTCTTATGAAGCTGACCCAGCTATTACCGCTTCGCTGGCAAATGACACTTGGCAAGGGTTTAGGCCGTTTGGTTTTAAAACTTGCTGCGAGTCGCAGACATACTGCAGAGCGCAATTTTCAGCTGTGTTTTCCTGATATGCCAGCACAAGAACGCGAGGCACTGCTTAAGAGAAACTTCGAAGAAACCGGTAAAGCCCTATTCGATACCATCAACGCTTGGTGGTGGTCTGATGAAAAAGTGCAGCAGCATATGACCATTAAAGGCGATGAGCATGTGCGCAATACCCTAGATAATGGTCAAGGCGTCATACTGTTTGCAGTGCATTGCTTACCGTTAGAAATGGGCGCGAGAATGTTTGGCCAGTTCCAACCGGGGATAGGCGTTTACCGCCCTCACAACAATCCCGTGATGGAATACTTACAAGTCAAAGGCCGCCTGCGCTCGAATAAAGGCTTAGTACCAAAACGTGATTTACGTAAGATGGTAAAAAGTTTAAGAAACCCAGATGTGATCTGGTATACCGCCGACCAAGATTTTGGTCGCTCAAGTGCAGTATTTATCCCGCTATATGCCGTACCCGATGCAGCGACTATTACTGGCGCTACCACCTTAGCGAAATTAGGCCGCGCCAAAGTATTACCCTTTTTTGTCGAACGTAATGATGATGACACGGGTTACAATATGGAAATTTTAGCGCCGCTTGATAACTTCCCCGGTGAAAATGAGCTCGAAGATGCTATTCGTGGCAATAAGATCATTGAACAATTAATTGATCGTAACCGTAATCAATATATGTGGCTACATCGCCGCTTTAAAACTCGGCCAACCAAAGAAACCCCCTCTTTATACAAATAGCCAGCAGAGTTAATATTAACTGTAAAATATCACTGGATAACGACCATAGCTTGAAATAAGCGCAAAAATGATCAAGTATCCAGTGATAAAAATAGCGAAACTTTAGTTTAAGTTTTCATCAGATGTTGAGATTTATTCTGCAGGAGCACTGATAACACTCACCAAAGCCATTGTGATCATCACTCACATAGGAAAACATCCACCTTATGATTAAGTCTTTTTGCGCCAAATTGATTGTTGTTTCTACCATGCTGTTTAGCGTCCAAGTGGTGGCGGTAGAATATGCTTTACCCGCTAAAGACAGTCGTTTAATTGGTGAAAATCAATATTATGTTGTACCTGAAGGTAAATTAACCCTAGAAGCCATTGCAGATCAGTTCCAACTCGGACTGAGCAATATGCTTGAAGCCAACCCAGGCGTTGACCCATACTTACCTAAACCAGGTAGCACCTTAGTGATCCCCCATCAGTTGATCCTACCGGATGCACCGCGTAAAGGCATCGTGATTAACAGTGCTGAAATGCGCCTATATCACTATAAAAAAGGCACCAATATTGTTGAAGTACTCCCAATTGGTATTGGTCAAGTAGGCCGTGACACCCCTGAAAATTGGGTGACTCAGGTTTACCGTAAGCGGGCTAACCCAACCTGGACTCCCACTAAGCGTACCCGCGAAATTTATGCAGCCAGAGGCGAAACCCTTCCCGATGTGTGGCCAGCAGGTCCAGATAACCCAATGGGGTTGTTTGCCTTATATGTAGGTAATTTATTTGCGATACATGGCACGAATGCCTCTTTCGGTATTGGCCTGCGCGTCAGTCAAGGCTGCGTCAGGTTACGTGAAGATGATATTGAGCATCTATTTAACACAGTGCCAGTTGGCACCCGAGTGCAATTTGTTAATCAACCGATTAAAGCCACGGTTGAGCCCGATGGTAATCGTTATTTAGAAGTGCATCAGCCATTATCTGAGACCCAAGAGCAATTTGATTCATCTGAGCCACTTCCATTGACCTTAAATAAAAAAATTACTGCTGTTGTAGCTAATGCTGACACTGACTCATTTGTACTAAAGCGCTTACTAGAGCAGCGCACCGGTATACCTACTCGAATTAACAGCTTGCAACAGGCAAAAAACCAAGACATGGTTAACCCTGTCGATTCAGAATAGCCGCTCAATAGCCAGCAGCGAATAACAATAAGTCATTTTGTTAAACACCTATATTCAAGCACTTACCATATGAATATTTCATTGATAAGTGCTTGAGCTCTTTATCAATACTCAGTAACCTAAATCAAGGGTTCACTTTATACACTGGGTAATAGATTGAAAGCCATCACTGCCATTTCTGCTTTACTATCAGTAACCTTGCTATCAATAACCTTGAGTGGCTTCATCAGCCCAGCTATTGCCAGTTCCCCCACATCACTATCTACATCACTATCTACATCTACATCTACATCTACATCAGCGTCATTGACCGAATCAAGATCAATAGCCCAGCAGTGTGACCTCACTGATGGCATAACTAAGCTTCAAATACTTGAACAGCAGATCGCCCTCAGTGAACTGGATAATGGTTTGATTATTCGCCAAGTGAATTTACCCAGTCTCAATACGGTGGCCATTGCCTCGCAATTTAATGTGGGCTCCCGTAATGAGCAAACAGGGCAAACGGGTTATGCGCATTTATTTGAGCATTTACTGTTTAAAGGCAGTAAAAATGCCCCCGATGAAAGCTACCCACAACAAATGAGCGCCCTTGGAGCACGTTTTAACGCCAGTACCCACTTCGACTACACCAATTATTATGTCACTATTCCAGCTCAAGCCTTAGAGCAGAGCCTGTTTTTAGAGTCCGACAGATTTATTCAACCGCAACTGTCAGAAACCACGGTCAAAAATCAGCAAGGCGCGGTGTTAGAAGAAATGGCCACCAGCATTGATAACCAACCCTACATTCGAAAGGCAATGGAGTTTCTATTATCGCAAGTCAAAGGCAGCCAATATGGTCATGCCATCATTGGCAGTAAGCAAGATGTTCAAGGCGCCAGTGCCGCTGAACTCATGGCATTTCATCAGCGCTATTACCGCCCAGATGCCATGCAAATATCCTTGGTTGGCCAACTCAATGACCGAAGTGCTGACTGGCTAACAAAGTACTTTGGCCACTGGCAAGCTCCCACTCATCCGCAAGATAAATTTAGCAAAATCGATCTAGGTACAAAGACTAACGCTATCCACGCTGAAATCATCGATACTCGCGGCCCATGGCCTGCATTATTGCTGGCTTGGCATACGGTAGGCAGACAAGATCGCGATTTTGAGGCAATTTCATTACTGCAAAGCTATCTTTTTCAAAATATCGCCAATGCATTAACCAAAGCAAGCCTTGCCAACCCGCCCCATATGCTCAGTTATTCAGTGCCATTAACCATGGACAATCACGGCGTCACTAATCTGGTATTGGTCCCCAGAGCCAACACCTCATTAGATGAACTTAATCAACTAGTCAGTACTATCCTTAAGCAAGTCGCCAGCCAAGGTATTGAGCCCAATGTATTGTGCCAACTTAAAAGTATTGCCCTTAATGACACGCTAATTAACTTTACTGATAGTCAACAATTGGCTATTCATTTATCAAATACCGCCAGTCGCGATAAATTCTTGCCGCTTACTCAGCCATGGCAGCGCATAAACCAAGTCACTAGCGATGATATTAAAACTGTCACCCAGCAATACTTTATCGGCAAACAAGTTCGCCTTGATTTACTGCCGCCTTGGTACATTCGCTGGGGCAAAACCTTACTTGAATGGTTACCCCAAGGGATGGCTGAATCTTTAGAAGAGTGGGCATTATGAAAAAGTCGCATTCAATTCTCTGGGCAAAAATAATCGGCTTAGCTGTCTTTATCTGCTCACAACAGGCTTGTCAGCATGCACCTATTAGTTTCACCCCTGCACAGCCGCCCAATTTAGCAAATTATAACGATTTGCCGGTATTCGGTAGTGAAAAAGTACAATTGCCATTAAGCGCAATAGTCTCGCCGCAAACCATGTCATTGACTACAAATAGTTTTTTACATCAATGGTCATTAACTGCTGACTCCTTTGCCCAGCAAGGACATCAGCTATACTTAGTCGGCATATCAACTCAGACTGCCATTGCTAACCCCGATATTATTATCGCAGCCTTCAAACAACGGCAAAAACACATGGCCAATACTCAAGTGCTAACCGCCGTGCAAGCAGCCTGTTATGACAGCATGCGCTTTAGGGCCAGCCTGCACAGTATCGGCATCAGTATTAATTGTATGGCAACCACAAAGCTTAAATCGGAACTACTGTGGCAGTTTTGGGATAACCAAGCGGTGAATGAGGTCAATATTGCCACTATCAAACGCAATCTTAAATTGAATAAGCACATAGGCGCTTTCACTGGTAGCGAAATAGATCTCGCCTTTAGAAAGCAATTACTGGGCAGCCAACACCCTTACAACCAAAACATCAATAATAACGCTGTGATTGATGAGTTAACCCATTCCAGCTTATCTGCATTGCACACTGAGCTGCGACAACAGCTGCAGTGGCACTTGTTTGCGCCACAATTTAGCCCGCAATTAACCAATACAAAAGCGCAGACCTTAAAAGCAAATACCTTAAAAACGAATAGCTTAAAAACGAATAGCTCAAAGACTCAAATAGCTCAGCACGTCACATCGCTGCCGAGTTGGCTATTAACAGAAAAGCCAGATTCAAGTCATTCAGCTTTCGATTCAAGCGCTCAAACAAGTGCTAAAGCAAGTGCT